>NZ_JBJKEX010000078.1:0-11450 GCF_045505405.1 Hansschlegelia beijingensis
CGCCCGCGCGCTGGTCCAGGCGCCGCGGGCGCTGCTGCTCGACGAGCCGATCTCCCACCTCGACGCGAAGCTCCGCCACAAGCTGCGTGCAGCGATCCGCAAGCGCCTGATGACGCGCGACAGCCCCTCGGTCTGGGCGACGCCTGACGGGCTCGAGGCGCTGTCGGTCGGCGACCGGGTCGCGGTGATCGACGGCGGACGGATCGAGCAGGTCGGGACGCCGGAGGAGATCTGGCTGACGCCCGCGAGCGTCACGGTCGCGCGCCTGATCGGGGACCCGCCCATGAGCGTGCTGGGCGGCGAGCTGTTCGAGGAGGGCGGCGCGATCTCATTCCGGCGAGCCGGCCTGCAGCTCGCGCTGCCGCAGGGCTTCGCCGCGGCGGCGCGCGGCAGGAATGTCTGGCTCGGATTGCGCCCCTCGGAGCTGGCGCTGGCGCCCGCGGGCGCGCGCGGCGCGGTGACGGGCGAGATCTATTCGCACGAGCCGTTCGGCAAGCACGCGATCGTTACCTTCAGCGCCGGCGACGGCGCGCAGATCAAGATCAAGACGCGGGCCGCCTCGGATGCGCGGATCGGCGAGGCCGCGGGCTTGTCCTGCCCTCCGGGCGCGATCGCGCTGTTCGACGGCGAAACCGGCAGGGCGATCGCGGCGGGGGCCGCGTGACGGATTGAAGACCAGATCGCCGACCGCGGCGGGACGCGGCGGCCAGAGCAACGGGGTGGTGCGACGATGAAATCCTGGAAACTCGCGAACGCGGCTTCGGCCGCAGCGCTCGCTTTCGGCCTCGCCGGCCCGGCGAGCGCGGCGGACTTCTCCTATGCGGAGGCCGCAAAGCCCTACAAGGGCGCCTCGATCCGCGTGCTGGACGAGGTCACGCCGCTGCAGGAGACGCTCTCGAAGCTCGTGCCGCAGTTCGAGAAGGAGACCGGCATCAAGGTCGAGTACCAGCTGCTCGGCCACATGGAGGTGATCAACCGCGGCCAGGCCGACATGCTGTCGGGCCGCGGCCATTTCGACGCCGTCATGCTGCACGGCTTCCAGATGGGCCAGATGCTCGAGGCCGAGGCGCTGCTGCCGATCGACGATCTGGTGGCGAACAAGAAGCTCACCAACCCGGCGTTCGACTCCGCCGACCTGATCCAGAAGCCGTTCCAGAGCCTCGCCTTCTTCGGCGGCAAGCAATACGGCCTGATCAACTGGAACTACAACCACGTCTACTGGGCGCGCGCCGATCTGCTCGCGGACGAGGGCGAGAAGACAGCGTTCAAGGCCAAGTACGGCTACGACCTCGCGCCCGCCAAGACCATCGAGCAGATGCGCGACATCGCCGAGTTCTTCACGCGGAAGAAGGGCGAGATGCTGGCCGGAAAGCCGCTCGCCGGCGACTTCTACGGCATCGTGTTCGACGGCGTGAAGGGCGCGGCCTCGCTGTTCGCGTTCGTGAACAACATCATGAAGAACTACGGCGGCGACGTCATCGACGCATCGGGCAAGCCGGCCTTCGACACGCCGGCCACGGTCGCGGCGCTCAAGATGTACGCCGACCTCTGGAAGTTCGCGCCTCCCGGAACCGCCGAATACTCGCTGGTCGACGTTCCGACCGTGATGGGCAACGGGATCGCGGCGCAAGCGATCGCCTTCTCGGACTTCGTGCTCGGCGTCGACAAGCCCGGCGCCTCGCCGCTCGCCGGCAAGTTCGTCTATGCGGCCGTGCCGGTGAAGGACGGGGCCGACCCGAAATTCGCCTCCGCCGAGGCCGAGCCCTCGATGATCGCGATCGCGGCCTCGAGCAAGAACCCGGAGGCCACCTACCTCTTCATGCAGTGGCTCGCCGACAAGAAGCAGCAGGGAGCGCTGCTCGAGGCCGGCAATGGCGGCGTGCCGATCCGCGAAAGCTCGTGGGCGCTGCCGGTCCTGAAGGACGCCGGCAACCCGACCCTGTTCCAGGCCATGAAGGCCACGCTCGCGGTCGCCGAGGCCAAGCCTCGCATGCCCAAATATCTCGAACTGTCGGACGCGCTGTCCGGCGTCGTCCAGCAGGTCGGCCTCGGCAAGCTCACGCCCGAGCAGGGCGCGGCCGAGGGCCAGAAGGCGCTGGTCCGCATCTGCGGCGAGAAGTGCACGCTCTGACCTGAACGACCATCCAGCCCCGGGCGGCCAGCCGTCCGGGGCCTTCCTGAAGAAGCTGCCGAAAGCTCCGCATGTCCGTCATAACCGCAGCGTCAGCCGCGCCAGCCGCGCGCCCGAAGAACCGGGAGCAGGGTTTCTGGTATCCCTATCTGCTGATCGCTCCGACGATGATCACGCTGGTCGTCGTCTCGCTGATCCCCTTCGCCTATGCGATCTATCTGAGCTTCCACAAGGCGAAGTACGGCCGTGTCGGCGACTTCATCGGCTTCGACAACTATGTGAAGCTGCTGACCGACCCCGCCTTCTGGAATTCGCTGAAGGTCGCGGGGTTGTTCGTCGGCGTCGCGGTGCCGATCGAGTTCATGATCGGGCTCGGCGGCGCGCTCATCCTGAGCGCGGGCGTGCGCGGCCGATCCGTGCTGGTGCCGCTGCTCTTCATCCCGACCATGATGGCCCCGATCGTCGTCGGGCTGCTCTGGAAGATCATGCTGGCCGGCTCCTGGGGCCTGATCTCCTATAATCTGCTGGAGCGCTTCGGCTGGCTCGGAGATCAGTCGATCTTCGCCTCGCCAGACCTTGCGCTCTACGCGCTGATCTTCGTGGACATCTGGCAGTGGTCGCCCTTCATGATGCTGGCGTTCTTCGCCGGGCTGCAGGCGATGCCGGTCGGGCCCTACCGGGCCGCCGCCGTGGACGGCGCGTCCCCCTTGCGCATCTTCTTCAAGATCACGCTGCCGATGATGACGCCGCTGCTCGTCGTCATCACGTTGCTCCGGCTGATCGACGCCTTCAAGGTGTTCGACACCGTCTTCATCCTGACCGGCGGCGGACCCGGCGTCGTGACCCAGACCCCGAGCGTGCTGGCCTACAAGATGACCTTCGAGTTCTGGAACATCGGCGAGGCGTCCGCGCTCGCTGTGCTGGTCTGGGTGGCGTTCTTCATCTTCTGCAACGTCTTCTACCAGATCGCCAAGCAGAAGCTGAAGGCGTTTTGACCATGGCGAAGAAATCCAGCCTCTTCTGGACCACCGTCGCCGCGCTTTACGCGCTGGTGATCCTGTTCCCGGTGCTGTGGATGGGCTCCATGATGGTCAAGCCCGCGGACGTCATGTTCGCGCGCCCGACCGAGTTCCTGTTCACGCCGACGCTCGCCAATTTCGACTATGTGATCGCCGAAGGTTTCGCCTGGAACCTGCTGACCTCCTTCGTGCTGTGCTCGATCTCCACGCTGCTGGTGGTGATCATCGGCACGCCCGCCGCCTACGCCTTCGCGCGCTTCGAGATGCGGGCCAAGGACGACCTGTTCCTGTTCATCCTCGCGACCCGCATGGGTCCGCCGGTCTGCCTGGTCATCCCGTTCTACCTGATCTTCGCCAAGGTCGGGCTGCTGGACACCTTCGCGGGCCTGACGCTCGCCTACCTCACCTTCAACCTGTCGTTCTACGTCTGGGTGCTGCGCAGCTTCTGCCGCGACCTGCCGGTGGAGTTGGAGGAAGCGGCGGCGCTCGAAGGCTGGTCGCGGCCGCAGATCTTCTTCCGCGTGACGCTGCCTCTGCTGCGCAGCGGGATCGTGGCGACCGCCGTGCTGTGCTTCATCTTCGCCTGGAACGAGTTCCTGTTCGCCTTCATGCTCGGCGGCGACCGCATCCAGACGCTGCCTGTGGCGATCCCCAAGCTGATCACGGCGCAAGGGGTCCGCTGGGGCGAGGTCGCGGTGGTGGGCATCGTGGCGCTGATACCCGTGCTCACCGTCGTGCTGCTGCTGCAGCGGCACATCGTGCGCGGTCTCACCCTCGGGGCGGTGAAGGGCTGAGCATGACCGACCAACCCATCATTGAGGCGCAGCGCGCCCTTCGCACCGAACAGCCGAGGAGCCCGGCATGAACCCTGCAGCCTATGACGTCGTCGACGGCCTGCCCCACTACAAGCTCTTCATCGACGGAGAGTGGACCAACTCGTCGCGCAACATGCTGCATGACGACCTCAACCCGGCGACAGGCAAGATCTTCGCCCGCACGCAGCTCGCAGGCGCGGCCGAGGTCGACCGGGCGATCGCCTCGGCGGACGCGGCTCAGAAGCTCTGGGGCGCCGCGATGGTGGCGGAGCGCGAGGCGATCCTCCTCAGGACCGCCGACGTGATCGTGCGCCGCAGGCCCGAGATCCGCGACCTGCTGATCGAGGAATGCGGCTCGGTGTTTTCGAAGGCGCTGTGGGAGATCGACTATGTGGTCGACGCCCTGCGGGTCGCGGCCGGCGACGCGCGGCACGTCATGGGCGAGACCATGCCCATGACGATGCCGGGGCAGATTTCGATGTCGGTCAGGAAGCCGCTCGGCGTCATCGCCGGCATCGCGCCGTTCAACTCGCCCTTCCTGCTTTCGATGAAGAAGATCGCCTACGCGCTCGCGGTCGGCAACGCCTTCATCCTGAAGCCCTCGGAGGAGACCCCGCTTTCGGGCGCGATCATCGCGGACCTGTTCGACGAAGCGGGCCTGCCGAAGGGCCTGCTCAACGTCGTGCCCGGCGTCCCTTCCGAGGTCGGCGACCAGTTGATCGCCGACCCGCGCGTCAAGATGATCACCTTCACGGGTTCGACCCGCACCGGGCGCCATCTCGCCGTCGAGGCCGCGAAGCATCTCAAGAAGTTCACGCTGGAGATGGGCGGCAAGAGCCCGCTCATCGTGCTCGCCGACGCTGATCTCGACTATGCGGTCGACGCCGCCGCCTTCGGCGTCTACCTGCACCAGGGGCAGGTCTGCATGGCGAGCTCGAAGGTCATCGTCGAGGCGCCGCTGTTCGACGCCTTCGTCGAGAAGTTCAAGGAGAAGACCGCCGGCATCAAGGTCGGCGATCCGAAGGACCCCGAGACCGTCATCGGCCCGCTCATCCGCGCGCGCCAGTGCGACTTCATCGACGGCCAGCTCAAGGATGCGACGGAGAAGGGCGCCAAGGTCGTGGCGGGCGGCGCCTATGAGGGCCAGTTCTTCCAGCCGACCGTGCTGACCGGCGTCACGCCCGAGATGCGCATCTATTACGAGGAAAGCTTTGGCCCGGTGGTCTCGCTCATCAAGGTCGAGGACGCGGAGGAGGCGCTCAAGGTCGCGAACGACACCGAATACGGCTTGTCGGCGGCGCTGATCACCAACGACATGCAGAAGGCTCTCGACCTCTCGATGCGGCTCGAATCCGGCATGGTGCATGTCAACGACGCCACCATCTCGGACGAGCCCCACGTGCCGTTCGGCGGCGTGAAGAATTCCGGCTTCGGCCGCGAGGGCGGCCGCTATTCGCTGGAGGAACTCACCGAGGTGAAATGGGTGACGCTGCAGATGGGCAAGCGCCAGTTCCCGTTCTGAGGAGCCGCTCTATCGGAGGAATGTGAACAGGCGCCTTTCCTGGGCGCCTGTTTCGCGCTGGGCTCCGGCGGCGATGCGGGAAGGCCCGGTCCCCGCCGTCAGTCCATGGCCGCTCTCGGCGCGCCCGCCGCCGGAACCGGCTTCGGATGGCGATCACCCGGCCGCTCCGATTCCGGCTCGGTCGAGGACCAGCGCCCCCTGACTCCGGCTTGGCGCCGGCGTCAGGCCAGCCCGGTCCCATCGGGGCGCTGCGGCGCCTTGAGTCCCGCCTGCGCCAGGGTGCGCTCCAGGAGTTGCGTGTAGATCGGCCTTCCCCCGCACCACTGCGCGGTGAGGTCCGCGGCGAAGCAGGCGACCATCAGCGGCACTGCAAGCGCATAGGACCCGGTCAGCTCCAGCGTCAGGGCGACGCCCACGATCGGCGCCCTGACTGATGCGGTGAAGAGCGCGCCCATCGCGGCGATCGCGAAAGCCGTCGGCTCGAAGCCCGCCGCTGGCGCGAGGGCGCGCGCCCCCTCTCCGAACGCGAGGCCGAGGCAGACCGCGAGCGACAATATCGGCGCGAAGATCCCGCCTGGAGCTCCGCTCGAGTAGCTTCCCACCATGGTGACGAAGCGTATGGCGCCGAGCGCGAGAAGCAGGCTCAGCCCCGGATGCCCGCTCGCGAGCTCCACGATCACGCCCTCGCCGCCTGTCACCGCCTGCGGCAGCACGATCAGGAGGGCGCCGACCACCGCCCCAACCAGCGCCGGGTAGGCGTAGGGCAGCCGCTGCTGGCACCGGCCCGCAAAGGCTACGGCGTGCAGGATGGCGGCGTTGAGCACGCGTCCGACCGCGCCGAGCAGGATCCCGAGCAGCAGGAAGGCCGGCAGCAACGCAAGCGGCGCGGCGCCGGCCGCCAGCGGCAGGTCAGGTCGGGTTCCTCCCATGATCTCGGTCACGACTGTCGAGGCGATCGCTGCGAGGATCACGCCGAGATAGGTCCGGAAGGTGTACGGAAATTCCTTGTGGGTCTCCTCGATCACGAACAGCACTGCGGCGAGCGGCGCGTTGAAGGCGCAGGCGAGCCCTGCCGCCGCCCCCGAGGCCAGCAGTCCTCGCCGTTCGAGCTCGGTCGTCCTGAAGGTCTCGGCCACGGCCGCCGAGGCGGAGGCCCCGATATGGATCGTCGGTCCCTCGCGCCCGAGCACGAGACCCGAGCCCATGGCGATCACGCCCGCGACGAACTTCACCGGCAGGACGCGACGCCAGCGGACCTCCCGAAGCCCCTCCATGGCGCCCTCGATCTCCTGGACGCCGCTGCCGCCGGCCTCCGGCGCGAAGGCGCGGACGATCGCGACCGCTATGACCGCGCCAGCCATGGCGATCGCCGCCGCCGTGCAGACGAGCGCCAAGCCGTCGAGCCGCAGGGCGAGCCAATCGGGCCACGCGACGGCGCTGTCGATCGCCTTGTGAAAGAGCGAGCCGACGAAGCCCGTGATCGACCCGGCCAGGAGAGCCAGGGCCATGAACCGCGCTTCCCCCTTGGGGTCGCCCGGGCGGCCCTGCGCCAGAAGGTCTTCGTTCATGCCCTCGCTCTGCCGGGGAGGCTCATCAGGCGCGCGCCGTGACGCTGCACGCGGTTGCTCTGCACTGCGTGTCATTCTTGCGCCTGGGAGCCAACCCGCACCTTGCTCGATGTCAAACGCAGGCGCGGTTTCCCACAGGTCGCGATCATCAGGAGGGAGGAGAATCGCCGGCGCCGGGCGGGTAGGGAGCCGTCAGACGCTAGCCGCCCATAAGAAAAAGACGGTCGCGAGCGCGCCGAGAGCGCTGCGGACGGCATGCAAGCCGCCCCACTTCATCATTAATCCTCGGATGTCCAGGTCAGCGGCGTCTGGATCCATGGCCATGAGTCGGTTGTTCGTGGGCATGACGCCCAAGAGCGTGTAGGGCCAGTTCGCGAGCAACAGAAATGCCCCCGCGAGCCATGACCACTCTTTCGATTGCCACCACGCGATGACCCCGAGGACGGAGCCGGCGACCGCAAGCGGAGCCTGCATCGCAAGGCCGCGCTTATATGAGGGCTTCCACTCCCTCAGGAGGGCGCGGTCATCGAGAAGCAGCCTCGCCGGCTGCTCCGCGATATTGATGTAAACGGCGGCCCCGGTGAACAAGGCTGCGGCGCTCAGAGCAAGATGGCCAGCGAGCATGGCGGGGAGCTATGCCTCCTTGGCCGTGTTGCAGCCCACTTAATCGCCAACAGAGCTCCCGGTCCAGCAGCCCGGCTGGGCGCCCGCCCCTGAGAGCATCCATCTGCTATCCTCTCCGGATGCAGAACCCACGATACATGCTCGTCGCCGCGCTCCTGATGGCGTCCGTCAGCGCTGCGGCGGCCGCCGACGTGACCGTTTCCGTCAGCGGCGCCGCCGGTCGAGGCCCCGTGTTCGTGAGCCTGTGCTCCAAGGCTTTCGAGCCCCGGAACTGCGCGACGGCGCAACGCGCGCTGCCGGTCGACGGCGTCGCGGTCATGATGTTCCGGGGCCTTCCCGAAGGCGTCTACGCGGCCGCCGCCTTCCAGGACGAGGACGGCGACGGACGTCTCGCCAAGACGCCCGTCGGGCTGCCGCTCGAGCGGTTCGGCTTCTCCAACGGCGTCGGCAAGACGGCCCCGCCGCGCTTCCACAAAGCCGCGTTCGCCGTGACGGGCGACATGACGGTCCGCATCGAACTCAATCCGCCGCCGAAATGATCAGGCCGCGGTTCATGCGGTCCGCCGCGCGACCGCGACGGAGATCGCCAGACAGGCCGCGGCGAAGCCGATGAGAACGCCCCAGGCCGCCAGCAGCGCATGTCCGGATCCTGTGCCCGACAAGGTGAGCGCGTAGGCCTCGACGGCCCAGCCATTGGGCGTGAGGCGGCCGATTTCCTGCAGCCACTCCGGCATCAGGTAGCGGGGAACCATGCTGCCGCCGACCGCCGCGAGGATGAGCAGCGCAAAGGTCGCGACGGTCTGGGCCTGAGGTCGGGAGCGGCATCCGACCACGAGCGCGAGGGCGAGCGCGGACAGGGAGGCCGACACGGCCGCCGTGGTGACGAACCAGACCGGCAGGCGCGAAAACACGTCCACGTGGTAGGCGAGGGCGGCCGTGAGGAAGACGAGCGCCGCCTGCACGACCCCGAGCGCGGTCAGAAACATGAACTTGCCGAGGAGCATCGAGGCGAGCGCGTCCGCCGGCGTCGCGGCCATTCGCCCATGCAGTCCGTTCGCGCGCTCGTCGATGAAGCCCAGCGCGCCATGGGCCGCGGCGAGCATGAGAAACAGCGTCGCGATCGATCCCGCGTAGTACGCCACGGGTCCGGCTGCGGCCGACGCGGGCTCGATCTCGATCAGGTCGGCGAGGCTCGTGGTCGCTCCGCGTTCGGCCTGGGCGCCGAGGCGCGTGGCGAACTCCTCGTTGAGCCACTCGCGCTGCTCGGAGGTGATGCCCCCGCCGCGTTCGATCCCGGCCAGCGCCTGCCCTATGGCGACGTCCGGCAGGCGTTCCGACAGCGCGCGCTGCACCTGCCCGGCCGCCAACGCGGCCCCTGTTCTTCCTGCCGTTCGCAATCTATGCGCTGTGGCTCGGGCGCCCGCCAGCCGCGGCCGCTCAGGCCGAGCCACAGCGCATAGATTGCGAACGGCAGGAAGAACAGGAGCGCCTGAAGCGCGATGCGGCTCATGAGCCGTACAGCCTTTCATACAGATTGCGGAGCAGTCCCGCCGTCACGCCCCAGATATGGCGCTCCTGCCAGGGCATGTGGTGGATCCGCCTGAAGCCGCCGCGCCATTCGCGCATTTCCACGCTGTGGTTCTCTTCGCTCATCAGGAAATCGAACGGCGCCTCGAAGGCGTCGTCCACCTCCCCGGGATCGAGAGTCAGTCGGTAAAGCGGGTCGATCTCCGCCACCACCCCCACAATGCCGAAACCCGAGTTCGTCACGTAAAGGTCAAGATGGCCGAGCGGCCGGACCAGGGCGCGATCGAGGCCGATCTCCTCCTCGGCCTCGCGCAGCGCCGTATCGAGCGGCGACCGGTCTTCGGGCTCGCGCTTGCCGCCCGGAAACGAGATCTGCCCTGCGTGGACAGGCAAGCCTTGCGCGCGCTGGGTGAACAGCAGCTGCGGCTGCGACCGCGCCACCACCCCGACCAGAACCGCAGCCGCGCGCGGCGTGACATGCGCCGGCAACAATTCGCTCTCGCCCGTCACCACCGTCTCGGGGTCGTCGGGGTCGGGCGGTGCGGGCAGCAGGCGAAGGCTCGCCCGGCGACGGATTTCGTCCAGCCCGAAGAGCGATTGTTCGGCGACCGCGGATGCGCCGCTCATGGCGCAGTCCCCTGCGCATCGACCGGGAAAAACATCCCTCCGGCGGCGACGCCCTGCCGGCCGTCGCCCTCCTCGATCAGTTCGACCAGATCATAGGTCGCCGAGCGCGCCACCAGCGCCCACAGGTCTGAGCGCACGCGCACATAGGGCTTGAGGCCCTGACCCGACTGGTCGAACCGGATCGGGTGGTCGGGCCCCACGTCGATCACCTCATCGACATTGGTGCGGAAGCGGATGCGGCGCGCGAGGCCCTCGCCCTCGGCCGCCATCTCGACGGCGAGGAACGGCGCGTCCTCGACCGTGATCGACAGCTTCTCGGCGGGCGTCACCAGCACATAGCCCTCCGGGTCCCGCCGGAGAACCGTCGAGAACAGCTTGACCATCGCGGGCCGACTGATCGGCGAACCCTGATAGATCCAGGTCCCGTTGGCCTTGATGACGAGATCGAGGGCGCCGCAATGGGCAGGGTTCCACGACTCCACCGGGGCCGCTCCCCGGCTGCAGGCCTCTCGCGCCGCCTCCGCGAGGAGTCGCATCCGGGCGGCTGCAGCGTCTTGTGGTGATGCGTCTGGAACTTCCATGTTCACTTCAGGTTGACGCTCTCATGGTCGACATGCCGGCCTCAACATCGCCCGGTTGTCGGTCTCTGGTCCGCCTGAAGGTATGGCGCCCGGACGCAGCGGGTAAGGTCCGCGCCTTGCTGCGCCGCGAGATCGGCGGTTGCAATATCGCCCGTAGGGTCGTCGGATGAACGGCAAGTCCGCCATCGCGGGAATCGAGGAGAGTTCGGATGACCGAGCCGGCGACTGACCTGGACGCCGCCATCGTGCGGGGCGCGGAAGCCATCGGCGGCCATGTCGCGGCGGCGCGCGCGGCCATCGGAGAGGTCATTTTCGGACAGGAGAAGGTCGTCGAGCAGGCGCTTCTCACGGTGCTGTGCGGCGGGCACGCCCTGCTCGTCGGCGTCCCCGGGCTCGCCAAGACCAAGCTGGTCGAAGCGATGGGAACGGTGCTCGGCCTCGACGCGCGGCGCGTTCAGTTCACGCCGGACCTGATGCCGTCGGATATTCTGGGCTCCGAGGTGCTCGAGGAAGACGCTCACGGACGCCGCTCGTTCCGCTTCATCCAGGGGCCGGTCTTCGCTCAGCTCCTGATGGCGGACGAGATCAACCGCGCAAGCCCGCGCACCCAGTCCGCGCTGCTGCAGGCCATGCAGGAATATCACGTCACGGTCGCGGGAGCGCGCCATGACCTGCCCCGGCCGTTCCATGTGCTCGCGACCCAGAACCCGCTGGAGCAGGAGGGCACCTACCCGCTGCCCGAAGCCCAGCTCGACCGCTTCCTGCTGCAGATCGACGTCGACTATCCGGACCGCGACGCGGAACGCCGAATCCTGCTGGCGACGACCGGCGCCGAGGAGGTCCGCCCCCGCCAGGCGCTCAGCGCCGAGGACCTGATGGGCGCCCAGCGCCTGGTCCGCCGCCTGCCGGTCGGCGACTCGGTCGTGGAGGCCATTCTGGACCTGGTGCGGTCCGCGCGGCCGGAGACGGCCGACAAGGCGTTCGCTGACAAGATCGCCTGGGGGCCCGGCCCGCGCGCGAGCCAGGCGCTGATGCT
>NZ_JBJKEX010000749.1:0-502 GCF_045505405.1 Hansschlegelia beijingensis
GCCGGCGACCATGATGGTGGCGGTCCCGTCAGCCAGAAGATCGTTGATGAGCTGGTAGGTGGCACCGGCTTCTTCGAGGTCACACATGTGTTTGAAGGGCATTGTCCTGCGTAGCTCTTCGTCGAAGTGCACAGCGTCTGATGTGAGCAGCAGGGGGCCTTCTGCTGTTTGAACCAAAACCATGATCTGTCCGGGGGTATGTCCTGATCCCATCAGCGCCCATACACCTGGCGCTATCTGTTCGGTTTTCTCCAAAAGGCGGAGCCGGTTCTCGTCGCGGACGGTGGAGAGGGCATCCAGATCTCGGTCATCTACCAGCGGATCGGTCCGGCGGCCGCCGGGCTGTCGCCCAAGCCAATAGTCAAATTCGGCTAGAGCCATCAGGACGTTTGCACGGTTAAAGTAGTCCAGATTGCCAATATGGTCATAGTGGGCGTGGGTGATTATGAGCGAGCATTCCGTGTCCCGGAAAATACCGAGCCGGGGGAGTGCCTCTCGGGGG
>NZ_JBJKEX010000750.1:0-501 GCF_045505405.1 Hansschlegelia beijingensis
CGTCGCCCGCGGCCTCGCGCTCGCAGCGCCCCGGGAGGTCGACGAAACTCCTGGCGAAGGGCTGACCGGCCTCGTCGACGGCCACAGGGTCGCGGTCGGGGGCCCGGGCTTCGTCGCGGCGTCGGTCGGAAATACGCTGGAGGGCCGCCGCAAGCTCCCGGCCGGGTCGGTACTTGTGACGATCGCGGTCGACGGCGAGATCGCGGGCCATCTCGTCATGGCCGACGCCCTCAGGGAGGACGCCGGCCCCATGCTGCTCAAGCTCCGGGCGGAGGGGATCGGACGAATCCTGCTCGCCACGGGCGACCGCGCCGACGTCGCGGAGCAGGTGACGAAAGGGCTGGGGCTCGACGCCCTGCGGGCCGGCCTCAGCCCGGACCAGAAGGTCCTGGTGGTGCTGAGCGAGCGGAAGAACGGGCCGGTCATGATGGTGGGCGACGGCGTGAACGACGCGCCCGCGCTCGCCGCCGCGGACGTTGGCGTGGCCATGGGCGCCCGGGG
>NZ_JBJKEX010000751.1:0-501 GCF_045505405.1 Hansschlegelia beijingensis
CCACATGCAGGCCGAAAAACAGAAAGGCGACAAAGTTAAAAAATGCAGCCCAGATGACGGCCGCTTGTGGTGTCAGTAAACGGGTAGAAACCATGAGTGCAATCGAATTGGCTGCATCATGAAAGCCGTTCATAAAATCAAAGATCAGTGCCACCACGACCAGCACTGCCATGACCAAAATCACATGATCCATAGCCGTGTCCTAGATGCGTTCGAGTACGACACCATGAATCACGTCGGCGACGTCTTCACAGCTATCGACCGCTTCTTCAAACAGGTCATATAATTTTTGCGAGCGGATCAGGCTGCGCGCGTCGCTGTCTTCTGCAAATAAGCGGTGCATGCCAGAACGCATGATGTGATCGGCCTCACCTTCAATTTGGCTGATTTCCTCACAGGTGCGCAAAATGCGTTCTGCATTTTTCATGTCAGAAAGCATATGCACCGCATCCCGTACTTTTTCTGCGGCTCTTAACAGGATCTGGGCCAGGGCTACCATTT
>NZ_JBJKEX010000079.1:0-11055 GCF_045505405.1 Hansschlegelia beijingensis
GCTGAACCGACGAGACACGCCGTCCGCCCCCCTGAGCGTGGCTTCGTTAATCGTCAGCCAGCTCTCGAGCCCCTTAGGATGCGCGGCCGTCGCGACCCATGGCGCCTGCGTGCCCAGCGGATCCTCGAGCTCGCGTCCTTCGAGCGCGAGGGAGGCGGCCACCGCGGCGTAGATCGAGAACGCCGTGGCGAGAACGATGCTCGGCAGCACCAGACGCTGCCGGCGCGTGAAAACCTCCGCGAGCGCCCAGATGAGCGCTGCGCCTGCGGCCATCCCGGCCGCCATCGCCTGCGGCGGCAGGAGCGCGGACATGGCGAGCTGAAGCCCCGCCAGCAGGGCCACGAGGCCGACGCTCATGAAGACGTCGTGGAAGCCGCGCACGAAGCGCACGTCCTCGCGGTCGGGCGCGTCCAGCGCGTCCGGCGCCGGTCCGCCTCGACCGGCGAGGAAGACCCGCAGGCGCTCCGCCTGGCCGGCGTCGATCACGCCCGCCGCGACGGCGGAGTCCAGCTCGTCAACCAACGGTCTCAAGGCTCTCAACAGTCAGGTTGTCGTTGGTGTAGACGCAGATCTCGGCGGCGATCTTCATCGCCTTGCGGACGATCGTTTCAGCCTCGGCCTCGGTGTCGATCAGCGCGCGCGCGGCGGACAGCGCGTAATTGCCGCCGGAGCCGATCGCGGCGACGCCGTTCTCGGGCTCCAGCACGTCGCCATTGCCGGTGATGACCAGCGCCGTGTTCTTGTCGGCGACCAGCATCATCGCCTCGAGATGGCGGAGATAGCGGTCGGTCCGCCAGTCCTTGGCGAGTTCGACCGCGGCGCGCAGCAACTGTCCGGGATATTGTTCGAGCTTGGCCTCGAGCCGTTCGAACAGGGTGAAGGCGTCGGCGGTAGCGCCCGCGAAGCCTGCGATGACCTCGCCCTTGGCGATCCTGCGGACCTTTCGGGCGGTCGCCTTCATCACGGTCTGGCCGAGGCTGACCTGACCGTCGCCGCCGATCACGACACGGCCGCCCTTGCGCACGAGCAGGATCGTCGTGCCATGCATCTGATTGTCGGACATTGAGGCTCCGGAGGAGAATTCGGAGCCTCAAGTAATCATTCGCGAGCGGTTCGCAACTTGGCCGCTCGGACCCGAACCGGAGCACGGCCCAGCGCCCCGGGGCGCTCGACCCCGGACGCCGGGCGCGAGCGATCGATTCGTGCGGTCAGTGGCCGCTCGACAGGCCGCGCGAGGCTTCGAACAGGAACCAGGCGCGACGCTCGGCCTCGTCGATCCAGTTCTCGAGCAGGCTCTCGCTCGCGACGTCGTCATGATCGTCGCAGAGGTCGTGGACCTCCTTCATGCGCACCACCATGTCGAGATTGTCCTGGCGGAGCTCGGCCAGCATGTCGAGCGGCTCCACGAAGTCCGAGTCGTTGTCGGCGAGCCGCTGCAGCCGGGCGATGTGGCCGATCGAGCGGAGCGTCGTGCCGCCGATCTTGCGCACGCGCTCCGCCATGTCGTCGGTGGTCGCGAGGATCTGCGCCGCCTGCTCGTCGAGCATCAGGTGGTAGTCGCGGAAGTGCGGCCCGCTGACGTGCCAGTGGAAGTTCTTGGTCTTGAGGAACAGCGCGAAGGTGTCGGCGAGCAGCGCGTTCATCGCGCCTTCGATGTCGCGCGTGGCGTTGGAGCCGAGCCGCGTCGGGGTGGCGAGCGGCGCCTTCCGACGGGTCTTGGCGTCCTGGACCTCGGTTTCGGGCGCCTTGGCGCCGGCGGCCTTGCCGCTCGGGCCTTTGCTCTGCGTGTTCTTCGCCATTGAAAGCGGCTCCGGATTGAAAGCCCGTCGCGCCGAGGGGGCTAGGTCGAGCATGAGGAGGGCCGCGGCGCCGGCTTCAGGCGAGTTATGTTTTGCGTCGCGGATGTCGAGGGGCCCCGACGCCTTGATTTTCGAGGGGCTGGCGGGCATTGGGTCCGTCAGGGCGTCGGACCATGGCTCTGACGCGCAGGCCGTGATAGTCACGCGCCGTTCCGATCCCAGACATGCGCGCCAGACGCGCCCGGAGACGCGCCCATGCGACGGGGCGAAGTGACGAGGAAAACCGCCGAGACCGAGATCGAGCTGTCGCTCGACCTCGATGGCGTCGGCGCGTCGAAGATCTCGACGGGCGTCGGCTTCCTCGACCACATGCTCGAGCTTCTCTCGCGCCACGCGATGATCGATCTCGAGGTTCGGGCGCAGGGCGACACGCATGTCGACTTTCACCACACCACCGAGGACGTCGGCATCGCGCTTGGACAGGCGGTGCGGCAGGCGCTCGGCGACATGAAGGGCCTGACGCGCTACGCGGACGTCCACATGCCGATGGACGAGACGCTGACGCGCGTCGCGATCGACGTCTCGGGCCGGCCGTTCCTGGTCTGGCGCACGGAATTCACGGCCCCGAAAATCGGCGAGTTCGACACCGAACTGGTGCGGGAGTTCTTCCAGGCGTTCGCCAGCCATGCGGCTGTGACGTTGCATGTCGAGACGCTCTATGGCGTCAACGCCCATCACATCGCGGAGTCCTGCTTCAAGGGGCTTGCGCGCTGCCTGAAGGCGGCGCTTGCGATCGATCCTCGCGCCGGCGACCGGCTGCCCTCGACCAAGGGCCGGATCGGCGACTGACAAGGTTTTCGGAATGCGGAACTGGCTGATCTATGAACCGCCGGGCGGGGCGCGGCCGACGCTTGAGGGCGTCGAGGCGTTCGTCACCGTTCGGGAGGGCTTCTCCAAGTTCGCGTTCCTGGTCCCGCTGGTCTGGCTCGTCTGGCGCAGGTGCTGGGCGGCGCTCGTGATCTATGTCCTGGTCGAGATCGCCCTCGCGTTCATCGCCGGATGGGCGGGGGTTGGCGCCGGCGGGACGATCGTGCTCGCCTTCCTGCCGAACCTGGCGGTCGGCCTGGAAGCCGCATGGCTGCGCGCGCGTTCTCTCGAGCGGCGGGGTTACCGGCTCGCAGGGGCGGCCCTCGCCCGCACCCAGGAGGAGGCCGAAGCGCACTTCTTCCAGGAGTGGCTCGGCGAGACGGCCCGTGAACGCGCGACGCCGCCGCACGACGGCGGCGGCTACCGGCCGCATCCCCCCATGGTTCTCGGGCTCTTCCCGCAGCCGGGCGGCGCCCGGTGACGACCGCCATCGTCGACTACGGAGCCGGCAATCTCCGCTCGGTGGAGAAGGCCCTGGAGCGCGCAGGCGCGCGCGACATCCGGATCACCAGCGATCCTGAGGCGATCGCCGGCGCCGACCGCATCGTCCTGCCGGGCGACGGGGCCTTCCCGGACTGCCGCGCGGCGCTCGGCGACGTTTCAGGACTGGGCGACGCCCTGCACGAGGCGGTGAAGGTCCGCGCGCGTCCTTTCCTGGGAATCTGCATCGGCATGCAGATGCTCGCGACCGAAGGCGAGGAGTACCGGCCGACGCCGGGCCTCGGCTGGATTCCCGGCCGGGTGGTGCGGATCGAGCCGGGCGAGGCCGACCTCAAGGTCCCGCATATGGGCTGGAACACGCTGGAGCAGCGCCGGCCGCATCCGCTGCTCGACGGCCTCGCGCTTGGGCCGCAAGGTCTGCACGCCTATTTCCTGCACGCCTACCACCTCGTTCCCGACGATCCGGCGGACGTGGTGGCCTCGGCGTCCTATGGCGGTCCGGTGACCGCTCTGGTCGCGCGCGACAATGTCGCTGGCGTCCAGTTCCATCCCGAGAAGAGCCAGCGCCTCGGCCTGGCCCTGCTCGAAGCATTTCTGCGGTGGCGTCCGTGATCCTCTATCCTGCGATCGATCTGAAGGGCGGCTCCGTGGTGCGCCTCAAGGAAGGCGACATGGAGCGGGCCACCGTTTACGGCCGCGATCCCGGCCAGCAGGCGCGCGCCTTCGCCGAAATCGGCTTCTCCTGGATTCATGTCGTCGACCTCGACGGCGCTTTCGCCGGCGCGAGCGTCAACGCCGCGGCGGTGGACGCGATCCTGGACGCCGTGGAGTTGCCCGTGCAGCTCGGCGGCGGCATCCGCGACATGAAGGCCGTGGAGGCCTGGCTGAACCGCGGCGTGCGGCGTGTGATCCTGGGCACCGCCGCCGTCCGCAACCCGGACTTCGTGAAACAGGCCGCGAAGGCGCATCCGGGCCGGGTCGCGGTCGGGATCGACGCCCGCGACGGCCGGGTCGCGGTCCAGGGCTGGGCCGAGGTTTCGGACATGACCGCGCTCGACCTGGCGCGCCGCTTCGAGGACGCCGGCGTCGCCGCGATCATCTACACCGACATCGCGCGCGACGGTCTGCTCAAGGGTCTGAACCTTGAATCCACCCGCGAGCTGGCGGCCGCCGTGACGATTCCGGTGATCGCCTCCGGCGGCCTCGCCGACATTGAGGACGTGCGCCGGCTGCTCGCCCCCGAGAACGCGGCCATCGCGGGCGCAATCACTGGCCGCGCGCTCTACGACGGCCGCCTCGACGGCCGCGAGGCGCTGGCCTTTGTGCGGGCGGCGGGAGCGTGAACTAGGAGTGGCGTTCCAGGATGCCGGCCGTCACCATCAGCGCGAGGACCGCGCACCACAGCAGAAACCAGATGGCGAAGTGGCGTCCATGGGTCAGAAGGAATCGGGACGCGGCCTTGCCGAGAACAGGTTCGCGACCTGCCTGTCTTTGCATGCGGAACGTCAGCCAGAACGTGTAGGCGATGCAGAGAATTCCGATCGCGACTGCCGCAAATCCCGCGATCTGGCTGGCTGGCGTCATGATTGCCGTCCTATGCAGAGATATTCAGCGGTGAATTCGAAAGATATTGCTTCATGCTGAAGGTCCGCGTCATCCCCTGCCTCGACGTCAAGGACGGCCGGGTCGTGAAGGGCGTGCGGTTCGTCGACCTGCGCGACGCCGGCGATCCGGTGGAGGCGGCGATCGCCTATGACGCCGCCGGCGCGGACGAGCTCTGCTTCCTCGACATCACGGCGAGCCATGAGGAGCGGGCGATCCTGCTCGACGTCGTGGCCCGCACCGCCGAGAACTGCTTCATGCCGGTGACCGTCGGCGGCGGCGTGCGCTCGGTCGCGGACGTGCGGGCGCTGATGCTCGCAGGCGCCGACAAGGTGTCGATCATGTCGGCGGCGGTCAACGACCGCGCGGTGGTGGCGCGCGCGGCGGAGAAGTTCGGGTCGCAGGCGATCACGGTCGCGGTCGACGCCAAGAAGGTTTCCGGGCCCGGCGAGGCCGACCGCTGGGAGGTCTTCACCCATGGCGGCCGGCGGCCGACCGGGCTCGACGCCGTGGCCTATGCGGCGGAGGTCGCGAGCCTCGGGGCCGGCGAGATTCTTCTGACGTCGATGGACCGCGACGGCACCCGCGACGGTTACGATCTGGCGCTCACCCGCGCCGTCTCGGACGCGGTGCCGGTGCCGGTGGTCGCCTCCGGAGGCGTCGGCTCGCTCGACCATCTGGTGGAAGGCGTACGGGACGGGGGCGCCAGCGCGGTGCTGGCGGCCTCGATCTTCCATTTCGGCGAACACACCATCGGCGAGGCGAAGGCCCGCATGGCCGCCGCAGGTCTGCCGGTCCGGCTCGATCCGGGCGTCTGACCGGCGCCGGGCCGCAAGCAAAAGAGGCTGCCCCATGACAGGCTTCACCCTCGAGGATCTCGAACGCATCGTGGCGACGCGCGCCGCGGCCGCGGCCACCGATTCCTACACGCGCGCCCTTGTCGACGCAGGACCGGCGCGCTGCGCCAAGAAGCTCGGTGAGGAGGGCGTCGAGGCGGCGCTCGCGACGGTCGCCGGCACGAAGGTCGAACTCGCCTCCGAGGCCGCCGACGTGCTCTACCACCTGCTGGTGGCGCTCAAGGTCCGCGGCGTCACCCTTGCCGAGGTGATGCGAGTGCTTGAGCAGCGTACGGGGCAGTCAGGTCTGGCGGAGAAGGCGTCCCGGAAGGAGCCTTGATGGACGACGCGCCGCGCATCGGGAGCCCTTCGCCCTACGCGACCTTCCGGCGCCGTGACTGGGCGGCTCTGCGCGCCGACACGCCGATGACGCTCGACGACGCCGACATCGATCGGCTCGCCTCGGTCGGCGATCCGATCGACATGGACGAGGTCGAGGAGATCTATCTCCCGATCTCGCGTCTGCTGGCGTTCTATGTCGCGGCCCGCCAGGAGCTCTACCGCGCCACCCAGCGCTTCCTCGGCCACAGCGAGACCCGCGTGCCCTTCCTGGTGGCGGTCGCAGGCTCCGTCGCGGTCGGCAAGTCGACCACCGCGCGCGTGCTGCGCGCGCTGCTCGCCCGCTGGCCCGACATGCCGAAGGTCGATCTCGTCACCACCGACGGCTTCCTGCTGCCCAACGCGATCCTGGCTCGCGAAAACCTGATGGGCCGCAAGGGGTTTCCGGAGAGCTACGACGTCCAGGGCCTGCTGCGCTTCGTCTCCGACATCAAGGCCGGCAAGCCGCGCGTGACCGCGCCGGTGTACAGCCACCTCGTCTATGACGTCGTGCCTGGCGAGGAGACCGTGATCGAGAAGCCGGACATCGTCATTCTGGAGGGGCTCAACGTCCTCCAGGTCGGCGACAAGCCGAGGAACGGCCGGGTCCAGCCATTCGTCTCCGACTTCATCGACTTCGGGATCTATCTCGACGCCGACGAGGCGCTGCTGCGGCGCTGGTATGTCGAGCGCTTCATGCGCCTGCGTGAGACGGCCTTCCGCGATCCGCAGTCCTACTTCCGCAAATATGCGCAGGTTTCGCACGAAGAGGCGCTCGATACGGCCGAGACGCTGTGGAGCGACATCAACCTGCCGAATCTGCGCGAGAACATCCGTCCCACGCGGCCGCGCGCCGATCTCATCCTCATGAAGGGCGAGAGCCACCGCATCGAAGAGGTGCGGCTCCGCAAGATCTGAGGGCCGCCGTCAGAGCGTCTCGGCCCGGGCCAGAACGCGCTCGTAGATGCGGGTGAGCCGCTCCAGATCCGCGACTGCGACGCGCTCGTTCACCTGGTGCATGGTGCGGCCGACGAGGCCGAACTCCACCACCGGGCAGTAGGACTTGATGAACCGCGCGTCCGACGTGCCGCCGCTGGTCGACAGCTCGGGGCGGCGGCCGGTCTCGGCTTCGATCGCCCCCGACACCAGCTCGACGAACGACCCCGGAGGGGTCAGGAAGGCGTCTCCGTTCGGCGGCTCGAAAGCGAGCTCGTAGGCGGCGGGGCCGATCGCGGCGTCGAGCCGGGCGGCGATGAGCGCCATCAGCTCCTGCGACGTGTGGCGGTCGTTGTACCGGATGTTGAACCGGACCCGGACCTCTCCAGGAATCACGTTGAACGCGCCTGCGCCGCTTTCGAGCCCCACGATCTCGAGGTTCGACGGCTGGAAGCGTTCGGTCCCGTGGTCCAGCGGCTCGTCCAGCAGCGCCGCAAGCGCGTCCGGAAGCTTTCGGATCGGGTTGTCGGCGAGCTGGGGGTAGGCGACGTGGCCCTGGACGCCGCGGATCGTGAAGGTTCCCGAGAGGCTGCCGCGGCGGCCGACCTTCACGGCGTCTCCGAGGGCCTCCGGATTGGTCGGCTCGCCGAGCAGGCAGGCCGAGAAGCGCTCGCCGCGCCCCGCCGCCCATTCGAGCAGCGCCCTGGTGCCGTTGACCGCAGGTCCTTCCTCGTCGCCCGTGATCAGGAAAACCACCGGCGTCCGGAGATCGGGCCGGCGCGCCACTGCCGCGACCATGCAGGCGATCGCGCCCTTCATGTCGACCGCTCCGCGGCCGAAGAGCTCGCCCTCGACGACCTCGCCCGAGAACGGCCCGCGGCTCCAGCGGCCGGCGTCGCCGGGCGGCACCACGTCGGTGTGCCCGGCGAACACGAAGGCGTCGCCCTCGCCCCTGCGCGCGAAGAGGTTCTCCACGTCCGGCGTTCCCTCGGCGGAGAACACCGGGCGGTGGACCTCGAACCCGAGCGGCCGCAGCAGGCCCTCAAGCAGCGCGAGCGCGCCGCCTTCCTCGGGCGTGACGCTCGGGCAGGCGATGAGCGCCTGCGCGACGGCGACGGGATCGCGAGGATCGAGGCTCATCGCGGTCATCCTCGTGGTGGGGCAGCCGCCCCGCTCAGTCTCTGAGCAACTCGTTGATGCCGGTCTTGGAGCGGGTCTTTTCGTCGACCCGCTTCACGATGACGGCGCAGGACAGCGCAGGGCCGGGCGAGCCGTCCTTCAGCGGCTTGCCGGGCAGCGCGCCCGGAACCACCACAGAGTATTCAGGCACCTCCCCGACGAAAACCTCGCCGGTGGCGCGATCGACGATCTTGGTCGAGGCGCCGAGGAAGACGCCCATCGAAAGCACGGAGCCCTTCCGGACGATCACGCCTTCGGCGACCTCCGAGCGCGCCCCGATGAAGCAGTTGTCCTCGATGATCACTGGCCCGGCCTGCAGCGGCTCCAGCACGCCGCCGATGCCGACGCCGCCGGAGATATGGCAGTCCTTGCCGATCTGGGCGCAGGAGCCGATCGTCACCCAGGTGTCGACCATGGTGCCGCTGTCCACATAGGCGCCCACGTTCACGAAGGACGGCATCAGCACCACGCCCGGCGCCACATAGGCCGAACGCCGCACGATCGAGCCCGGGACGGCCCGGAAGCCCGCCTGCCTGAAGCGGCCCTCGTCCCAGCCGTCGAACTTCGAGGCGACCTTGTCCCACCAGGCGGCCTGGCCGGGCCCGCCGGGGATGCGCTCCATGTCGTTCAGGCGGAACGACAGCAGCACGGCCTTCTTCAGCCACTGGTGCACCGTCCAGTCGCCGTTCTCGGACGTCGCCACGCGCAGTTCGCCGGCGTCCATCGCCGCGAGGGCGGCCTCGACGGCGTCGCGTTCCGGACCGGTGGTCGACGGACCGATTTCGGCGCGGCGCTCCCAGGCGGCCTCGATGACGGAGGCGAGATCGGCGTGGCTCATGGGCGCAAACTCCTGACGTGCGGGCGCGGGACGTTTGCGGTCCCGCGGACGAGCTTGTCAATCACGGGCGGCGGCTTCGGGCAGATTGGCGGGACCGAAGCTCTCCGGGAGCAACTCGCCAAGCGTGAAGCGGGCCCGTACGCCCTCGGGACCCGCGACGAGGACGGGCGCGCCGGGCTCGGCGAATTCCCGGATGCGCTGCCGGCAGGCGCCGCAGGGCGTGCAGAGCGCCTCGCCGCCGGCGATCACGCAGATCGCCAGAATCTGGCGGCCTCCTGAAGCCGCCAGCGCCGAGATCGCCCCGGCCTCGGCGCAGACCCCCACCGGATAGGCCGCGTTCTCGACGTTGCAGCCGGCGTGGATCGAACCGTCCGCGGAAAGGAGCGCGGCGCCGACCGCAAAGCCCGAATAGGGCGCATAGGCGTGGTCGCGGGCCAGCGAGGCCGCGTCGAACAACGCGCCGATAATCTCTTCGTCGATCATTCCGCCTCCGGGCCCCATCAACGGGGCCCACGGTAGCGCGCGCCGCGCAGAGCGACAGCGACAATCTCCCCTACCTGACGCCGGGGTTTGCGGGTGCTATCAGCAATACCTCCCGCCTCGGCCCCGGTCCCGGATGTCGATCCCGCCCGAAACCCTGCTCCTGTTCGCGCTTTCCGGAGTCGTGTCAGGCACCGTCGACGCCATCGCCGGGGGCGGGGGGCTGATCGCGCTCCCCGTGCTGATCCTCGGCGGGCTCGACCCTGCAGCCGCGGTCGCCACCAACAAGCTGCAGGGCACGCTCGGAACCGCGACCGCCACCACCCGGTTCGCGCGCGCCGGCCTGCTCGACGCGCTGTCGTCCGACTACGTGCCGGCGAGCCTGCTGCAGGCGGTCGAGCGGCTGACGCATGCGCCGGGCCTTCCGCTCCACGAGGCGTTCGCGCTGGTGACCTCGAAGCCCGCGGCCATGCTCGGGTTCTCGGATCGTGGGCGGCTCGCGCCGGGCCTGCGGGCGGATCTGGTCAGGCTGCGCTTCATGGACGGGACGCCGGTGCTCAGGAGCCTCAGCGTCGCCGGGCGCCGCGCCCTATGAGGGCCGCCCGCTACGCGATCTATTACGCGCCGCCGCCGGAGAGCCCGCTCTGGGGCTTCGGGTCGGACGTGCTCGGCTACGACGCCGCGACCGGCGCCACCCGCCCTCCGCTCGCGCCGGAGGGGTTTTCGGCGGAGGAGTGGCTGCGCATGACCGCGCAGCCGCGCCGCTACGGATTTCACGCCACCCTGAAGGCCCCGTTCCGGCTCGCCGAGGGCGCGACCGAGGACGACCTCGTGGCCGCCGGGCGGTCTTTCGCGCGCAAGCGCCGCGCCTTCGAGCTGCCGGATCTCGCCGTCACCGCGCTCGACACCTTCGCGGCGCTGACCACGCGGGAGCTCTCCGAGCCGCTCTCCGCGCTCTCCGCCGCCTGCGTCGAGGCGTTCGAGCCGTTCCGCGCGCCGCACAGCCCGGAAGAACTCGCGCGCCGTCGCTCGGCGACGCTGACCGAGGCGCAGCAGGCGAATCTCGAACGTTGGGGCTATCCTTACGTGTTCGACGAGTTCCGCTTCCACATGACGCTGACCGGCAGCCTGCCCGAGCCGCTCGTGCCGCGGGCTGTCGAAGGTCTCGCGCGGCTCTACGCCGAGCATGTCGGCGCCGCCGCCTCGACCGTGAACGCCGTCACGCTCTATGTGGAGGAATCGCCCGAGGAGGGCTTCAGGATCGTCGACCGCTTCGTGTTCGGGGGCTGACGGCAGGGAGGGCCGGCATGATTGCAGTGATCTTCGAGGTGACGCCGCGGGAGGGGCACGCCGCGGACTACTTCGCCATCGCGGCCGCGCTGAAGGCGGAGGTCGAGCAGGTCGACGGCTTCATCTCCGTCGAGCGCTTCGAGAGCGTCACGCAGCCCGGCAAGTTCGTGTCGCTGTCCTTTTGGCGGGACGAGGACTCGCTCACGAGATGGCGGGCGCACGCCCGGCACCAGAACGCGCAGAAGGCCGGCCGCGGCGAGGTGTTCGCCGACTACCGGCTGCGCGTCGCCTCGGTGGTGCGCGACTACGGCATGGACCAGCGCGGCGAGGCCCCGGCGGACGCGATCGC
>NZ_JBJKEX010000007.1:0-26240 GCF_045505405.1 Hansschlegelia beijingensis
GTCGGCGCCACCACCAGCGCAAGCGGCGCGCCGGCGGCTGCGAACGCGCCGTCGGCCAGCAGCGTCTCGCCCATCGCGAGACCGTAGGCGACGGTCTTGCCCGAGCCCGTCTGGGCGGAGACCAGCAGGTCGCGGCCGGACATCGCCTCCTCGACGACCGCGCTCTGCACGGGCGTGAGCTCGGAATAACCGCGCGCGGAAAGCGCCCGGCTGAGGGGAGAGTCGTTGAGCGGCAGGGACACGAGAAGCTGCTTTCGATGAACGCGGCGCGGCGAGCCGACGCCGCGCGCGACGTCCGAGCCAGCCATGACCTGGATGTGAGTTGGCGGCCTTATAGCAGAACAGGCGCGAATATGCGCGGCTATTCGCCGGGCCGGTTCCAGAGCGTTTTCCGTGACATCCGGGTCGTCCCGGCCGGCGCCGGCGCGCTCCGGGGATCGCGGCCTCCCAGTCGCCCCGTGACGCGACTGTTTGGAAAAACCGATCGGACGTCCGCAGTTTTTATCGTTTGTTCCCGCAGGCGGCCGTCCGTAGCCTGCTCCGGCACAGGAGCCTCAGACGATGGCGGCGTTGACCAGGGCGATCCGGCCTCTCGTGGGCATGCAGCGCGCGTCCGGAGGCCTGGCTCATGCGGGCGCCTGCGCCCGCCCCTTGTCCTGATCCGCCTCGGCCACTCCTCAGGCGCTCTCGCCGCCTGACCGCCCGATCCAGTTACCGATGAGCGCCATCCCGACATGTCAAAGCAGATCCGGCTCAACGCCTTCGTGATGAACTGCATCGGCCATCAGTCGATGGGCATGTGGCGCCATCCGCGCGATGAATCGCGGCGCTACCGGACGCTCGACTACTGGACGAACATCGCGCGCACGCTGGAGCGCGGCCTGTTCGACGGTCTGTTCATCGCCGACGTGCTTGGCGTCAACGACGTGTATGGCGGAGACGCCTCGGCCGCGATCCGGTCCGCGGCGCAGATCCCGATCAACGACCCGCTGATGCTGGTCTCCGCGATGGCGGGGGCCACCAGCCATCTCGGTTTCGGCGTCACCTGCTCGCTGACCTACGAGACGCCCTTCGTCTTCGCCCGGCGGATGTCGACCCTCGACCACCTGACGGGCGGCCGCATCGGCTGGAACATCGTCACCGGCTACCTCGACAGCGCGGCCCGCGCCGCCGGCATGCGCAAGCAGGTCGCCCATGACGAGCGCTACGACATGGCCGAGGACTACATGGCGGTCGTCTACAAGCTCTGGGAGGCGAGCTGGGACGAGGACGCCATCGTCTGCGACCGCGAGGCGGCGGTGTTCGCGGACCCCGCGAAGATCCGCGTCATCCGGCATGACGGCCCGTACTTCCAGATCGAGGCGATGCATCTGTGCGAGCCGTCGCCCCAGCGGACGCCGGTGCTCTATCAGGCCGGCGCCTCGCCGAAGGGCATGGGCTTCGCGACGCGCCACGCCGAATGCATCTTCATCAACGGCCCGTCCAAGAACGTCATCGCGGGCTATGTCCGGCGCCTGCGCGAGGCCCTCGTCGCCCAGGGTCGCGCGCCCGACAGCGTGCTGATCTTCAACATGCTCACGGTGATCGTGGCGGAGACCGACGCGGAAGCCGAGGCGAAGCTCGCGGAGTACCGCCACTATGTGAGCCGCGAAGGGGCTTTCGCGCTGCTGTCGGGATGGAGCGGACTCGACTTCTCGCAGCTCGATCCCGACGAGCAGGTCCGCCACGTCAGGACCGACAGCATGCAGACGGCGATCGACCGCTTCAGCGCTGCCAACCCCGACAAGACCTGGACGGTCGGCGAGATGGCGGATTTTTCCGGGATCGGCGGGGCCGGGCCGGTGATCGCGGGATCGCCCCAGACGATCGCCGACGAGCTCGAAGGGTGGATGGAGGCGACCGGAGTCGACGGCTTCAACCTCGCCTATACGGTCATGCCCGAGTGCTACGTCGACTTCGTCGATCTGGTCGTGCCGGAACTGCGCAAGCGGGGCGTCTACAAGCAGGACTATGCGGAAGGCACGCTGCGCGAGAAGCTGTTCTCGGCGGGACCGCGGATCGGCGCCGGTCATCCGGCGGCCGAGATCCGCGCCCTGAAAGGTCAGGAGCCCGCGCTCCAGGACGCATAGCCGGAGGCGCGCCGGCCATGATCGGCGTCGAGGCTGAGCCGGTCCTGCAGGACCGGCGCGGACGCGGCCCCGGCTTTCGCCGCGGACGCGCCGGCCCCTCTTGGCCGTCAGCGCAGCATTTCGGTCAGCACGCTGCCCTCGCAGCCGTTCGGCGGCCTGACGTTCAGGATGTGCGCGACCGTGCGGGCGAGGTCGACCGTCTCGGAGTCGCCGTACTTGCCGGGGGCGATCCAGGCGGGCCCGTACATCGCCAGCGGCACGTTGGTGTCGTAGGCCCAGGGCGAGCCATGGGTCGACGCGTAGCCCTTGGGCTTCGCGAACAGGTACCAGTTCGGCTTGTTCATGATGACGATGTCGCCGCTGATTTTCTGGTGCCAGGCCAGCGTCACCTGCTTGGCGAGCCTGGTCGCCGGCATCTGCCCCCGCTCCAGCTGGGTGCGGGTGAAGACCGCCTCGACGCCCGGATACTCCCGCAGGAAGGAGGCGATCGCCTCTTCCACCTCGGCCTTGTCGAGCTTGCGCTCGGCCAGCATCGCGTAATCGATGTAGAGGTTCGGGTTCCACCAGGTCGTGACGTACTTGCCGTCGCCATACTGCTTCGACAGCGCGGCGTTCACGTCGTTGATCATGGCTTCCGGATCGATGCGGCCGGCGTCAAGCCGGCGGCTGGAGCTGTATTCCGGGATGTTCATGAAGCCGTGGTCGGCCGACAGCGTGATCAGCACGTTGTCGAGCCCGACGCGCTCGTCGATGAACTTGAACAGATCGGCGAAGACGCGGTCGAGGCGCACCGTCTGATCGTGCGACTGGCGGCTTTCCGGGCCGAACAGGTGGTTGACGTAATCATGGCTGGTCCAGCTCAGGGCGAGCAGGTCCGGCGCCCCGGATGGATTGCGGCCGAGGTTCTCGCCCTCGATGGCGGCCTTCACGAAGTCCAGCATCAGCAGGTCGCCGAACGGCGTCCACATGGTCGCGTCGTAATAGCCCTTTCCGGGCTTGTCGCTCGCGGCCCCGCCGTCGATCGGGTGCGGGAACTTCACGCCCAGCCCCTTGTAGTTCGTCGACCAGGGCTGGTTGTCGGGAACCGACCGGGCATAGGCCTCTTCGGGCATGGACAGTGTCCAGGTCTGGCCGAAGAACCTGTCCTGCGGCTTGTTGGCGTAGAACGCCGTCCACCACTCCGGATACGCGGCCATGTAGTAGTCGGAGGTGATGAAGCGCCCCGTGGTCGTGCTGTGCATGTAGGCCGTGCCGAACTGACCAGCGAGGCCGATCGAACTGCGGTCCTTGCCGGCGATCGCGATCACCTTGGACTTGCCGTTGGCGTAGATCATCTCGTCGCCGACGGTCGTCACCTTGATGTTGAAGGGCGAGGTGCCGGCGTGGTCGGCCGTTTCCTCGTCCAGGTATTTGTGGCGAGGGTCTTCCGTGGAATAGACGCGCTTCTTCGTCTGCTTGTCGATCCAGTCATTGCCGATCACCGCGTGCTTGTACGGGTGGGCGCAGGACAGCAAGGTGGCGTGGCCCACCCCGGTGTAGGTGGTGGCGTGACTGTAGTGGTTGTTGCCGTACCAGGCGCCCTTGTCCAGCAGCAGCTTCAGTCCGCCGTCGCCGAGCTGGTCGTAATACTTGACGAACTGCTCCTGCGGGAAGCCGTCGATGGCCATGAACAGGACCAGCTTCGGCGGCGGGGCGACCGCTTCGGCGGCCGTCGCGGCCTTTCCGGCCGTCGCGATCAGGGCCAGAGCCGCTGATCCGGTGATCAACGATCGAACACCAAGTCGAGATAGGCACGAAATTTGAATACCCTCCCGTTTCTTTGTTATCGGGATAGTTTATTTGATGCTATATTATGCGCAATGGCTGTTGCGCTGCAAAAGATCTGCAACGGGAAGTCACAGTAGATCCTGGCGACAACCTCCCGGCGCCGGCGGGAATGTCCGGCGCGCGAGCGCTATAGGGGCCGCCGCCGAAGCGCGGGCGGCGCATCATCCGCGGTATCGGGTCTCCAGCAGGTCCAGCTCCCGGATCATCTTGCGGGCCGTGGCGCTGCCGATCCGCCGGCTCCGGAACAGCTGAACACTGCGTCCCGCTCGGCCTTCAGGCCGACCAGGCGGAAGTCGCGCTCCAGCCTGTCCTGCAGTCGCGCCTCCGCGGAAGCCGTCGCCCCCTGGCTGCTGCTCTCGATGCGGTCGCGGTAGAGATCCATTACGCGGCTGCCGGCCGCGGCGTAGAAATCCGCGTCGCCGCGCTGCTCCGCCAGCTCGTGCTGCCTGCGCCCGATCTCGCGGATGGCGGCTTCCGAGGCGGCGAGGCGCGCGGCGTCCTCCTCGGCCTGGAGCGAAGGCTCGGGAGGCATCGTCAGCCCCTTGAGCAGGAGCGGGAGCGCGACGCTCGCCATCACCGTCGAGACGATGATGACGCCCGCCGCGAGAAAGATCGCGAGATCGCGCGCCGGAAACGGGGCGCCGTCGCTGAGGGTCAGCGGCAGGGTGAGCACGCCGGCGAGCGTTATGGCGCCGCGGACGCCGGCGAAGGACATCGCCGCCACGAGCCGCCAGTCCGGCTTCTGGGCCGCCGTGGCGCCCGCCGGAGAGCCCGCGCGCTGGCGCAGCAGCGTCAGCCACAGCGAGACCCACACCCATGCGAAACGAAGCGCGGCCAGGCCTACGACGATCGCGACGACGTAAAGCGCGAGCCAGGCGGCTCCCTGATGGCCGGTGACCCGAACGGTCTCGGCCGAGCGCGAAAGGATGCCGGGAAGCTGCTCCCCGAGCAGCACGAAGATGATGCCGTTCAGGGTGAACTGGATCATGTCCCACACCGAATTCCGGCGCATCCGGGTGCTGGCCATCGTCTGGCGGGAGATTTCCGCGAACGTCATGGTTACGCCGGCCGCGACCGCGGCGAGAATGCCGGAGGCCTGCAACTGCTCGGCGAGCATGTAGGAGCCGAACGGGATGAGCAGACTGATCAGGATCTGCGCGCCCGGCTCCTCGCCGTACCGTTGCGAGACCCAGGCCTTGGCGCGGGTCACGGAGAGCGTCACCGCCGCCCCGACCAGGCCGCCGACGCCCGCCACCCATAGAAAGTTCAGCGCGGCGGCCGGCAGCGAGAACGTGCCCGTCAGCGCCGCCGCCACGGCGAAGCGCAGGCAGACGAGGCCTGAGGCGTCGTTGAGCAGCGACTCGCCTTCCAGGATGTGCATCATCCGGCGCGGGATCGTCACGCGGGCCGAGATCGCCGACACGGCGATCGGGTCCGTCGGAGAGATCACCGCCGCCAGCGCGAAGGCGACGGTGAGCGGCATCGCCGGGATCATCCAGTGGATGAAGAATCCCATGCCGATCACGGTGAGCAGAACGAGGCCGAGCGCGAGCTCGACGACCGTCGTCACATCCTTGAGCAGCTCGTCCTTCGGAATCCGCCAGCCGTCCAGGAACAGGAGCGGCGGGATGAACAGGAGCAGGAACAGCTCCGGGTTCAGCTCGACGCGATAGGAGGTGGACAGCCCGACCACCGCGCCCAGCATGATCTGCACCAGCGGCGTCGGCAGCGCGATCGGCAGCATCCGCGATACAGCGCCGCTGACCACGACCGCGAGCAGCAGAAAGAGGACGATCGATACGGTCTCCAACCTGCGCTCCATCTGCGGTCGCCGATTACCCCCGTCTTGGGGTCCGACCGGCCGGAGGCAACCCGCGAAGGCCGCTCGCCTTCCGGCCGGGCGGCCGCCACGCGCCCGGGGCGCCGAAGTCCGCGCCATGCCGACCGCACGTTTGCGTGAGATTTCCGCCGCCAGCACGAGCGAAAGCCTCATGACGATATGGAAAATTGCACAGTGCGGTGCAGCACTCGCACTTTTCCGGGCCAGCGCCTTCGTGGCACTGTCAGGTCATCAAGTGCTCGTCGGCAAGAAGACGCAAGCAGCGCCTTCTACCGTTGAAGTTGGAAGGTCCGGATCGTGGGCGCGGAAACCGCAAAAGCGTACCTGAGCAAGGCTGTCGAAAAGTCAATCGGACCAGCGCTGCTGATCGGAGTATGGTGGATCGCTTACAGCGCGCAGCTGGTGAACAAGGATCTTCTTCCGTCACCGTTCACCACGATTCATGACACGTTCGCTGAAGTCGCCGCAGGCGCCTTCAACCAGGACTTCATGAGCACCCTGTCGCGGGTCGGCTGGTCGATCGTGATCGCCGTCGCGGCCGGCGTGCCGGTCGGCATCATCCTCGGGGCCAAGGCGGCGGTCTACCGGTCGGTCGAGTTCCTGATCGACTTCTTCCGCTCCACGCCCGCGACGGCGATGTTCCCGCTCTTCCTGCTTCTGTTCGGGCTCGGCGACGCAGCCAAGATCGCCGTCGCTGCCTTCGCCGCCTGGCTGGTCATCGTCTTCAACGTCGCCTACGGCGTCCTGAACGCGCGCCGCACCCGGATCCTCGCCGCCCAGTCCATGGGCGCGTCCCACCTGCGCATCTTCGGCGACGTCATCTTCTTCGAGACGCTGCCGCAGACCTTCGTCGGCCTCCGGAACGCGGTTTCGATCGCCCTCGTGGTCATCATCGTCGCCGAGATGTTCATCGGCGCGACCGACGGCCTCGGCCACCGCATCATCGACGCGCAGATCTCCTACGAGCTGCCCGACATGTACGGCTCGATCCTGGTGACCGGCGCGCTCGGCTACGGCCTCAACCTCCTCCTGCTCGTGCTCGAAGGCCGGCTCATCCACTGGTCCGGCCGATGATCGCCCGCCCTCTCTCCTCCCGCAGCTCGCACCGAAAGAGCCACCGCATGCGCGCCTCCGCCGCACCGCTCGCCCTCGCCGCTCTCCTCGCCGCCGGCGCTCCCGCCCTCGCGTGCGATCGCATGGAGAAGGTCACAGCCGCCTGGCTGCCGATCATGCAGACCACCGCCTACTACGTGGCGCTCGAGGAGAAGCTCTTCGAGAAGGCCTGCATCGAGATCTCCTCCGCCAAGATGGAGTCTCCCAACCACATCATCGACGCCCTGGTGTCCGGCCGCGCGGATTTCGGCCCTCCCGGCGCGGCGGCCGGCATCGCGATGGTCGCGGAGCAGAAATTCCCGGGCACGTTCAAGGTGTTCGGGCTGCAGGGCGGCGGCATCAAGGTGGACCGCATCAACGACGGCCTGATCGTGAAGCCCGACAGCCCGATCCAGACCTTCATGGATCTCAAGGGCAAGACCCTGGGCCATGTGCCCGGCATCCAGTGGCGCACCATCGCCCGGCATCTGGTGCGCGAGTCCGGCCTCGACCCCGACAAGGACGTGAAGCTCGTCGATCTCGCGGTGGCCATGCAGGTGCCTGCGGTGGTCGGCGGCACCGCGGACGCGACGCTTTCGCTGGAGCCCGTCGGGTCGATCGCAGCGGCGTCCGGCAAGGCCAAGCGCGCCATGGTCAACCCGGTCGCGGCCGTCATCGCCGACCCGTTCTACTCGGGCGCTTCGCTGATCACCGTGCGCTTCCTCAAGGAGCGGCCGGCGGTCGCCAAGAAGGTCGTCGAGGTGATCGACCAGGCGACCGCGCTGGTGAACGCCGACTTCGACAAGTACAAGAAGGTTCTCCCGAAATACACCGCCATCCGGGAAGAGCAGCTGCCGTCCGTGGCGCAGCCTTACCTGCGCGGCTTCTCGGACATCAGCGATGTCGACACGGCGTCCTATCAGGCTCTCGTGGACGTCTTCATCAAGGAAGGCGTGCTGACCGGGCCGCTCGACGTGCGGACCAAGATGCTCACCGCCGCCGATCTCGGCAGCTGACGGCGAACTGGGGAGCGACCGCCTTGGCCTCGATCCACGCGCTGAAGCCGACGCCCACGGAGCCTCCGGCGCCTCGCGCCGGCAGGGTCGGCAAGCTCGCCATCCGGGGCTTGTCGAAGAGCTTCAACGGAGCCGTCGTCTACAAGGACTTCAACCTCGAGCTTCCGCTCGGCTCCGCGATCTCGATCTTCGGGCCGAACGGCTGCGGCAAGAGCACCCTGATCAACATGATCTCGGGCCTCACGCCGATGGATGCGGGGGAAGCCCTGTATGACGGGCGCACCACCCGGGAGACGCGGATCTCCTACGTCTTCCAGAACTACCGCGAGGCGCTGTTTCCCTGGCGCCGCGCCATCGACAACATCGAGTACCCGCTCAAGCTGATGGGCGTGCCGAGGGCCGAACGTCGGCGGCGCGTCGAGGAGATCGTCGCCGAGTTCGACATGAAGTTCGACCTCGCGGCTTATCCCTACACGCTCTCCGGCGGCCAGCAGCAGACGATCTCCATCCTGCGCGCGCTGGTCACTGACCCGGAGGTGCTGTTCCTCGACGAGCCGTTCTCCGCTCTCGACTACGAAATGACGCTGCTGATGCGCGCGCAGCTGCAGAAGATCTACCTGAAGCGCCGGATCACGACGCTGCTCGTGTCGCACGATCTGGAGGAGGCGATCGAGCTCGCCGACAAGCTGGTGCTGCTGACCCGACGTCCCACGCGGGTCGCCGAGATCGTCGAGGTGGATCTGCCCTGGTCGCGCGACGCCGAGGCCACGACATCGGAGGCGTTCGTCGCCCTGAAGCGGCGCTGCCTCGAGACTTTCTGGCGCGAAGTCAAAGCCGCGCCCGAGCCGAACTGAGTTCCTGGCGGCCTCCGCCACGCCGTTACACAGAAGGACCATCATCATGACGAAGCGACGCTTCCGCGCCGCAGCGGTGCAAACGCTCGCGCGCCTCGGGGACTACGACCACAACATCAAGCTCGCGACCCAGTATGTCGAGGACGCGGTCCGCCAGGGCGCCGAGCTCATCGTGTTCCCCGAATGCATGGACACCGGCTACCTGTTCGACTCCGCGGACCACGCCCGCGAGCTCGCCGAGACGGTGACTGACGGCCCGTTCGTCACCGCGCTGTCGGCTCTCGCCGCCAAGCACGGCGTCTACATCGCGAGCGGCGTCACCGAGTGGGACCCGGAGAAGAAGAAGATCTTCAACTCGGGCGTGATGTTCGACCGCAAGGGCGCGCTCGCCTGTCACTACCACAAGCAGTTCCTCGCCACGCACGACCAGAACTGGTTCGAGTTCGGCGAGCGCGGCTGCCCCGTGGTCGACACCGACCTCGGCCGCATCGGCCTGCTGATCTGCTTCGACGGCCGCATCCCCGAGATCTTCCGCTCCATGACGCTTCAGGGCGCTGAGATCATCGTCGACATGGCGAACTTCTTCGCGATGGACCAGGCCGACATGTGGGGCCCGGCGCGCGCCTATGAGAACGGCGTGTGGCTCGTCGCCGCCACCAAGGCCGGCTACGAGCGGTCCATTTACTATCCCGGCGGCAGCATGATCGTGGACCCGAAGGGCCGCGTCGTCTCCAAGGTGCCGTACGACACGCATGGCATGGCGGTCGCCGACGTCGATCCCGAGATGGCGGGCGACAAGTCGATCTACGCCGCCGACGACAAGATCGCCGGCCGCCGTCCCGAGACCTATGGCGCGCTCGCGCTGCCCTACGAGCAGACGCCGGTCTGCGGTCTTGCGGATCAGCCGCTCGTTCCCTCGAAGAGCGTCACCAAGGTCGCGGCCGTGCAGATGCACTGTACCCGTGACGCGGCCGACCCCGAGGTCGTGCTTGAGATGATCGACCACACCGCCAAGCTCGGCGCGAAGGTGATCACCGCGCCCGAATACGCCTTCTCGCCGACCTTCGCCCCGAGCGCCTCCGAGGCGCAGGAGCAGGCGAGGGCGACGCCGGCGATCCTGGAGCGGGTCTCGGCGATCGCGTCGAAATATGACTGCCTGATCGCCGCCCCGCTGATCGAGGAGGACGCCGGAAAGCTGTTCGTCTCGACCGTCCTGATCGGCTCGGACGGCGGCCGCATCGGCAGCTACCGCAAGACGCATCTGACGGCTGAGGAGCGCGCCTGGGCGACCGCGGGCGACGCCTACCCGGTGTTCGACACGCAGTTCGGGCGCATCGGCGTGATGTCGGGCTTTGACGGGGTGTTCCCCGAGACCTCGCGCTGCCTCGGCGTCGGCGGGGCCGACATCGTGCTGTGGCCGGCGGCGCTGCGCGAGCCGTTCGAGCGCGAACTGCTCGCCGTGCCGCGCGCCGAGGACAACCGCGTCGCGCTCGTGCTCGCGAACCGGGTGGACTCGCCCTATCCGGGCGGCAGCATGGTGGTGCCCCCGACCGGCTTCCCCATGTGGGACATCAACGTCGCGGCTCCCCGCTCGCTCCAGCTCGGCGCGGTGATGCCGCGGCATGTGGATCTCGCGGTCTGCCGCCAGAAGATGATGATCCCGAAGGTGGACATGTTCGCCAATCGCATGCCGGACACCTATGCGCCTCTCGTCGCGGCCTAAGGGCTCGGACCTCGCGGAGCCGGCGTCATCGCCGGCTCCGCAGCTGGCGCTGGCCTCCGCGTCAGGTAAGACTCTGCCGATCACGTCGATCGACGGAGGCCGAGGGATGAGCGAGGCCAGAGCGCCCCTGCGCTACGACTGGAACGACATCGTCTACTTCCTCGCCGTCGCCCGTCACAAGAACCTCGGCCGCGCGGCCAAGGTCCTCCGGGTAGACCACACGACGGTGAGCCGCCGCGTCCGGGAGCTGGAGCGCAGCCTCGGGGCCAATCTGTTCAAGCGCAGCCGCACCGGCTTCACGCTGACCGAGATCGGCACGCGTCTCATGCGTCACGCCGAAGGCATGGAGAACCAGGCCAACGCTCTGACCGAGACGGTGGGCGTCGGCAGCGACGCCGGCGGCGCCGTGCGCATCGCCACCATGGAGGGCATCGGAAGCTTCTACCTCACGGCCCGGCTGGGCGCGTTTCGCGAGCGACACCCCGGCATTCTGGTCGAGCTCATCACCGATACCCGCACGCTCGACCTGACCCGACGGGAAGCGGAGATCTTCGTGACGTTCTTCCGTCCGCCAGGCCGCGGGCTCCAGACCGCGAAAGCCGGAGAGTTCCGAGTGTCGCTGTTCGCCTCCGAGGCCTATCTGGCGCGGCATGGCCATCCGAGCAAGACGGCGGATCTTGAGGCGCATGACTTCATCGACTTCGTCGACGAGTACATTTCCGTCAACGAGAATAAGTGGCTGTCGGACGTGTATCGACCCGCCAATACGGTGTTCCGCAGCACCAGCCTGGTCGCGCAATACGCCGCCGTGACGTCGGGGCAGGGGATCGCGATGCTTCCGAGCTTCGTCGCGGCGAACAACCCATCGCTGAAGCCCGTGCTTCCAAAGCTCTCCACGGTGCGGGACATCTGGATCTCCACGCATGACGACACGCTTCATGTGTCGCGGATCAAGGAGGTGGTGAAATTCCTCCAGCGGCAGATCCAGGAGGACCAGGATTTTCTTCGTGGCGGCGCGACGCATGACGGCGACGACCGCGTCCGGTTGAAATGATCCGCGCATCGAGCCCATGACCGTCGCGCGCCGCCGCGCTACGGTGATGGGCGCGAACCCAGTGCTGACATAGAGCCAGATCCGGCTGATTGGTCGGCCGAGCCTTCGCGGCTCGCGGGTCGCGCTTTGCCTGTTTGGCGCGCCTCCGATCCCGGCGCGCGGCTTGCTTGCCATCCGGAGCGGGGTCCCGTTCTATCGGGGCCGCAACAGGGTTGTCGCCGCGTGGCTCTGAACCTCAAGCATCTCCGCTACGTCGTCGCGCTGGCGCGCCATCGCCATTTCGGCCGGGCGGCCGCGGAGTGCGGGATCACCCAGTCCGCGCTCTCGCAGGCGATCCGCCAGCTGGAGAGCGACCTCAACACCCTGATCATCGACCGCCACAACCAGGGCTTCGAGGGCTTTACCCCTCAGGGCGCGATGGTGCTGGCTTTCGCGCGCCGCACGCTCGACCATCACGAGCATCTCGTTCAGGACATCATGTCGGCCGGGGACGAGCTGAGCGGGCACATACGGCTGGGCGTGATCCCGGTCGCGACCCCCGGCATCTCGATCATCACCACGGCCTTCAACCGGCTCTTCCCAGACGTGAGCGTGTCGGTGACCTCGCTCAACTTCACGGACCTAAAGAGCGGCCTCGAGAACTTCGACCTCGACCTCGGCATCAACTATCTCGACCACGGCGCCTCGGCCGGGCTGCGGCCGTACTTCCTCTACGACGAGAGCTACTTCCTCATCGCGCCGGCCGACCACCCGATCGCGCAGCGGAAGTTCGTCACATGGACGGAGGCGGGCCGCCTGCCGCTATGCATGCTGACGCCCGACATGCAGAACCGCCGCATCCTGGATCGCGTGTTCTCCAGCGTCGGCGTGACGCCGCGCACCGTGCTGGAGACCAACTGCGCTCTCGCGCTCTGCTCCCATGTGCGCCCCGGCCACTGGTTCGCGGTCGTGCCGAACAGCTTCTTCATGATGGTCGGAGACTGGAGCCAGACGCGGGCGGTGCCGCTGATCGAACCCCGCATCACGAACACGATCGGCATGATGGTGCTGGAGCGCGAGCCCCAGCCCCCGGCGGTGCGCGCCTTCATCGAGGTCGCCGAGGACATCCGCATGGCGAGCGAACTGATGCGCTACGCCCCGGCGCATCTGAAGCCGGAGCGCGGCGATCAGGAGACGGGCGCCACCACCGACACCCCGATCATGCAGTCGCGCGTCACCAGCCCGGCGAGCTGATCCTCGCTCATGGCCTCGCTTCCGGCGGGCCGCTGCGGGAGCACCAGGTAGCGCATGTCCGCGTTGCTGTCGTGGACCAGCACGCGCGCCTCGTCCGGCACCTTCAGCCCGAACTCCTCCAGCACCGCCCGCGGCTCCCGCGCGGCGCGCGAGCGATAAGCCTTGCTGATGTACCAGGCCGGCGGCTGGCCGAGGATCGAGCGGGGGTAGCAGGAGCAGAGGGTGCAGCAGACCAGATTATGCGTCGTGGCGTCGTTCTCCACGACGATGAGCTGCGCCTCGCCGACCCCGACGCCGAGCTCGGCGGCCGCCGACTTGCCGTCCGCCAGAAGCCGCCGCCGATAATCGTCGTCGACCCAGGCCCGGGCGACCAGCCGGGCCCCGAGATGCGCTCCCGGAGACTCCAGGCGCTCGATCTCTCGCCGCACCTCTCCGGGGAAGACGAGGCCACGCTCGACCAGCAGCGCCTGCAGCGCGTCGACCAGAATCTGGCCTTCGATGTTGCCCGCGTCGTCCTCGACGACGAGCGGCTCGTGGGCGTCGTGCTCGTGATCGTGCCCGTGATCATGAGCATGGTCGTGATCGTGGTCGCTCAAGGGCGGCCTCCATGTTCGAAAGCTTCGTCGTCGCGCGCTGGCGCGCCGTCCTGCGGGGCGGCGGCCGCCGGCGCGAGCCAGTGGTCGTAGAGCTCGAGGCAGAGCATGTCGGCCGGCGAGCCCCGGTAGTCGTCCCAGAGGTCGGTCATCGCGAAGCCGACCCGGTAAAGCGGCACGACGGGGCCGCACACCTTGCCGATCGAGAGCTCCTCGGGGTTGAGGTAGGAGCCGCAGCGGTGCAGCACGACGCCCTCGCGCCGGCGGACGTAGAACGGGGTCCTGACATGCCCGGGCTTGCCGAGCTCCAGGACCGAGACCCGGTCGCCCGCGTCGAAACGGGGGCTCATGACCGGCAGGCGGCCGGCGGCTCCCACCGCGCGCGGGCCTCGGCGATGGCGGCGTCGAGCTCGTCGCGCGTGAACACGTCCTTCTCGATGAGGATGTCGATCATCGCCTCCAGCCGCCGCCGGTAGAAGGACAGCTTCTTGTACTTGTCCTCGCCGAACGACTCGAAGCCGCGCCGCAGTTCGTCGAGCGACATCATGCGGCGCGTGCCGTCGCCGAGCAGGCTCCGGATCGCCTCGACCTGCTTCTCCCAATGCAGCCAGGGCAGCTCGACGATAGGGATGGGGCCGGCGTCCTTGCCGCCGATGTCGTGGTAGCCGCGTGTCATCGCGTTCTCTCAGATGCTCTTGATGGCGAAGCTGTCGACATAGGCCTGGGGCGCGGAAGGATCGAACGCCCGGCCCATCACGACGGGCTGGAACGGCGTCACCGAGGCCTCGAAGCCGATCTCCTTCATGCGCCTGGCGGCGTCGGTCGCGAGAAAGACCTTCTCGGCCATGGCCGCATAGTCGATGTCGGCCGGGACCATGTTCCAGCGGCGCAGCTGGGTCAGCAGCCAGATCGCGGTCGAGCGGTGGGGAAGCGCCTTGAAGCCGATGCGGTCCGGCTCGTTGACCACCTTGCCCAGCCCGTCGGCGTAGCGGCCCGTGAGCACCTGCTCGAGAACCGTCTGGGGCTGGTTGAGATAGGCCGCAGGCGCGAGCAGCTCCGCCACCTGCTTGCGGTTCTCGGGCTTGTCGGCGAACTCGGTCGCCCGCACCACGGCGCGGAACATCGCCGCGTAGCTGTTGGGGCTCTCGGTGATGAACCTGTCCGTGACGGAGAGCACGCAGCAGGGATGGTTGGGGAAGATGTCGCGCGTCAGCGCGTGCAGGAAGCCGACGCCCTCGAACACCGCGCGCTGGCCCCACGGTTCGGCGAACAGCATCCCGTCCAGATTGCCGGACGCCATGTTGGCGACCGAGTCCGGCGGCGGGAACACCCGGAGCTCGACGTCGCGGTCGGGGTCGAGGCCGTTCTCGGCCAAATAGTATCGCAGCAGCATGGCGTGCATCGAATGCTGGTGCGGGATGCCGAACTTGAAGCCCTTCCAGTCCTTCGGATCGCGCCGATCCTTGTGCCGGACGCTGAGCGTGATCGCGTTGCCGTTGACGTTCTGGACGGTCGAGACGTGGGTGGGCAGCGTCGGGCCGCCGACGCCCATCGTCATCGTGAGCGGCATGGCGAGCACGAGATGGCTGGCGTCGAACTCGGCCGAGATCAGCTTGTCGCGCACGATCGCCCAGCCGGGGGTGCGCGCGAGATTCACCTCGAGCCCTTCCTTGCCGTATTCCCCCATCGCGTGGGCGAGGAGAAGCGGCGTGGTGCAGGTGATCGGCACATAGCCGACGTTCAGCTTCGCCTTCTCGGGCTTCGCGGCCTCCTGCGCGATCGCCTGGGCGGCGCCGAGAGGAAGAAGCTGGGCGATCGCCGCCAGCGCGGTCGACGCGCCGACCGCCTTGAGGAAGGCGCGCCGGAACATCGGGTCGGGCGCTATGGCGCCCAGGAAGGCGGTCTCGACCAGACGGTCCACGCGGGCTTCCACGCCGTCATGGGCGTCGCCGGACCGCGCGCTTTGGTACGTCCCGAGATGGCTGTCGAGAGCTCCGCCGCAGCCGCATGCGCAGCGCGGCGTCAGCCTGGGAGGCGTTTCGGTCATGCGCCGGGTCCGTGTCTGGTGTGGGCCACGGCGCTCATCAGCAACCTCCATGCCACGGCCGGGCCGGCCGCCGTCGACTGGCGTTCAAGCCGATAAGCGGGCTCATTAGGATTGCTAATCGGCATGTTAGGCGGCGCGGCATCCATGCTGGGCGGCCGCTGGTCTAATATTTGGACTGTGCATCCGGCGCGATGTGGCCGAGGCTCTGCTCCCGAGCGCGGGCCAGCGCGGCGCGCTCATCTGTCTTGGGGGTGGAGCCAGTGAACGGCCTCGGCGGATTGAACAAGTCGGAGCAGGGCGTCGTCCTGGGCTTGGTGCAGCTCCAGCTGCCCACGGTCGTGACGCCTGAGGACCTCGCGGCCCAGACCAGGGTCATCGTCGAGATGGTCGGCAAGGCGCGCCGGAACCTCGGGACGATGGACCTCGTGGTGTTCCCCGAATATGCGCTGCACGGCCTTTCGATGGACATCAATCCGGCGATCATGTGCCGGATCGACGGGCCCGAGGTCGCGGCGTTCAGGCAGGCCTGCGTCGACAACCGGATCTGGGGCTGCTTCTCCATCATGGAGCTGAACCCCGGCGGCATGCCGTACAACACCGGGCTCATCATCGACGATGAGGGCGAGATCCGGCTGAACTACCGCAAGCTCCACCCCTGGGTGCCGGTCGAGCCGTGGGAGCCGGGCGATCTCGGGATCCCGGTGATCGAGGGGCCGAAGGGCGCCAAGATCGCGCTCATCATCTGCCATGACGGCATGTTCCCCGAGATGGCGCGCGAGTGCGCCTACAAGGGCGCGGAGATCATGATCCGCACCGCGGGATACACCGCCCCGATCCGCCAGAGCTGGCGCTTCACCAACCAGGCCAACGCCTTCCAGAACCTGATGGTGACCGCGAACGTCTGCATGTGCGGCAGCGACGGCTCCTTCGACTCCATGGGCGAGGGCATGATCGTGAACTTCGACGGGACCGTCATCGCGCATGGCGAGACCGGCCGGCCGAACGAGATCATCACCGCCGAGGTCCGCCCCGATCTCGTGCGCGAGGCGCGGATCGGCTGGGGCGTCGAGAACAACATCTACCAGCTTGGCCACCGCGCCTATGTGGCGGTGAAGGGCGGCGCGCAGGACTGCCCCTACACCTTCATGCACGACCTGGTGGCGGGGACCTACCGGCTGCCCTGGGAGGACGAGGTGAAGGTTGTCGACGGAACCTCCTGCGGCTTCCCGGCGCCGACGCGGCTTTACGGCGAGCGGACGAAGCAGGCCGCCGAATAGCACGGCCGGCGCCCGGACATCCGATCGCAGGACGCCCTCCCGCCCGCTAAACTTTTTATGCGCCACCGCCACGATCGGCGCGTTCCTGGCGATCAGCCCCGCAGGCGCGCGCCCTGGACCCTGTGGATCTCCCGCGTCGGACAAACGTTTGCTAGAGATGTTGTCCGCCGACAATCTCAGGAGAGCCTCATGATAAACCTTTCCGGCCGCACGCTGCGCCGCGCCTCGCTTGGGGCGAAGCTGCTGGCCGCGGTAGCCCTGGCGGCTCTCCTGGGCGGGACGCCGTTCGGCGCGGCTTCTGCTGAGCCGGCGAGTCCGGTCCCGGTCGCGTTGCTCAGCGTGAAGATGCAGAACGACCACGCGGAGTGGATCCCGACCTCGGACGCCGAGCGCGACCGGATCAGGAAGGTCGAAGAGACCTTCAGGACGATGCTGGAGCAGTCCGGGAGGTACACGTTCAAGCCGATCGATCCGGCGATGCAGGCCGAGATCGATAAGGACCAGGCGCTGGGATCGTGCTCGGGCTGCGAGTTCCGGTACGGAAAGGCCGCAGGGGCTCGGGAGGTCGCCTGGATCGAGGTCCAGAAAGTGTCCGAGCTGATCCTGAACCTCAACGTCTACATGGCGGACGTCGAAACCGGGAAGCGGGTATTCGGGAAGAGCGTGGACCTGCGCGGGAACAGCGACGAGTCCTGGCGGCACGCGATCAGGTATCTGGTGAAGAACTACCTGTTGCCTTCAGCGAAGAGCTGAAGGCGCCGGCCCCTGCGGGCCGCGCGCCTTGTCGGGGGGCGCTCGACGAACCGCGCGCCTCACAGATGCGTTCGGGCCTCGCCCTCTTCCCCGACGCCGGGGGCGGGGCGAGGCCGGAAACGTATGTCAGCCGTTGTTCCGGTCAGCGTCCCACCGAATGGCCTCTTCGGTGGTCTGCGGCGCCGGATAGCTCCGCGCCCGCTCGACGCGGACCGAGCCGGTCGTCTCGACAGAGCCGTCGCCGCGCGAGGAGGCAGCGGCCCGCTCGGAGTGGACCGTCGCGTAGCCGCTGTTGGCGCGCGAGGTCAGGTCGTGGGCCGAAGCCATGCTGCAGCTCAGAGCCAGGGCGCCGATGGCGTAAATGATGGTCTTCATGATCTTCTCCCGTTGTGAGGCGCCGTCCCGTGACGGCGTCGTGAGGAGAGATTTAATCCGGTGACCCCGCCGGCGACATCGCACGTGGATATCGCAAGTTCATACGTTGGTTTGCATCGTTTAGTCTGTCAGGCGTGCTGTGAGGCAGCGGCGCGATATTGTGGCGTCATCATCAAATTAAGCCGCAATTCCGCCGCCAGCGAGGCGGGCGGAATGCGGGATGCTGGCGCATCTTGTCAGTGGGCTGGAAGCTGGGGCCGGCCAATGGCCGCGCCCGTGAGCGGTGATCGGGCGCCGACGCCCGGCAGTCGATGACGCGGCGTGTTCAGGCCGGCTCGGCCAGCGCGTCCTCGATGCAGCGGATCAGCGTCTCGCCGTCGGAGGGTTTCGTGAGGAAGCGGTAAGCGCCGTTCGCCAGAACCTTCCGGCGCACATCCTCGGTCGGAAAGGCGGTCATGAAGATGATCGGAAAGCGAACGCCCGCCGACAGCAAGACTTCCTGCAACCGGTCCCCGGTCATCGCCGGCATCTGAACGTCAGAGATCATGCAGGCCGGCTGCTCGCTGACGCCGTCACGGAGAAACTCGGCGCCCGAACCATAGGTGCGGGCCTGATAGCCGAGCGATCGCACGAGGCTTGCGAGCGACGCGCGCACGCCCTCGTCGTCGTCGACGATCGCGATGGTGGGGGGCTTGGCCATAACATTCCTCTGCATCTCTGAGATGCAACGAGCGGCGCTCGACTAGGGCCCAATCTAGGTCGGCCTCCCGAGATCGTGAATCATACACAGGTGTGCGCAGCTCGAGGCCGGCCGATACGAGCCGATCGCTTGCGTCGAGCGCGCCGCGTTGGCAGGCGACTTCGCGTCATCTTGGCGGTGACTTCGCCGTGGCTGAGCTCAACCGCCATCCGCCTGAACGCTCTCGCGCCCGCCGGGCTACGCCCCTGGCGGCGCGTCAGGAACTCTCCTCCGGATCAGCGCTTGGCCCATGACCGGCCGGCGGCCATGACGCCGAAACGTCAGTTCGCACATACCTGAGTATAGGGCGCTGGAGCCATGGGTCTGATCGATTTATTCTTCGCAAGGTCGATAATCGGCTGCGTCAATATTCCAAACAGCTGACCGAGGACCCCGACCATGATGGACCGCCGCATGTTCTCCGCCGTCTTGGCCGCCGGCGCCGCCGCTGCCGCCGTCGGCGTGGCTGCGCCCGCCCGCGCCCAGCAGAAGAGCCCGCCTGTTCGCGCCAACAACGTCGTGCTGGCGCACGGGCTGTTCGCCGACGGTTCGTGCTGGAGCGAGGTGATCGCCCGGCTGCAGGCCCAAGGCCTCAACGCCACCGCGGTGCAGAACCCGCTGACGACGCTGCCCGAGGCGGTCGCTGCGGTCGAGCGGGTGCTGGACCGGCAGGACGGTCCCACCGTGCTGGTCGGACATTCCTTCTCCGGGATGCTGGTCACCGAAGCCGGCGTCCATCCCAAGGTGTCGTCGCTGGTCTATGTCGCCGCCCGCGCGCCGGACGCCGGCGAAGACTATTCGGCGCTGGCCAAGACGTATCCGACCCCGCCCGCGAGCGCCGGGATCGTGTTCGACGGCGACGAGGGCCGTCTGACCCGGGAGGCGTTCCTCAAGGACTTCGCCGGCGACCTTCCCGAGGCGAAGGCTCTGGTGCTCTATGCCGTGCAGGAGCCCTTCCGCAAGGAGCTGCTCGCCGGCAAGACCAGCCACGCCGCCTGGCGCTCCAGGCCCAGCTTCTATGCCGTCTCGACCAATGACCGCACCATCAACCCCGACCTCGAGCGGTTCATGGCGAAGCGCATGGGCGCCAAGACCATCGAGGTCGAGGCCAGCCATCTGTCGCTGATCTCGCAGCCCGAAATCATCTCCAAGCTCATCCTCGAAGCCGCCGGCCGCTGAGGCCGCCCTCATCGGCGCGACGGCGCCGGCGCGGTCGCTCACAGCCAGGAGGCTGACATGACCAGTCATCAGAACAACTTCACGGTGGACCGTGAAGTTGATGCTTCCGAGGCTCTCGACGTCTCTCGCGCCGAAGCGAGACCGTCGAGCCGGCCGGCCGCCGCGGACAAGACGGGCGAGACGCTCGCTCCGGGTAAAACCCGGGGCAGGCTGGCGAAACGTCTTCTGATGTATGGCGGCGCCATCGTGGCTCTCGCTATCGGAGGGTATTACGGCCACGATTACTGGACCGTCGGCCGCTTCCAGATCTCGACCGACGACGCCTATGTCCAGGCCGACAACGTCACCATCGCGCCCAAGATCCCGGGCTACCTCGCCCGCGTGCTGGTCGGCGACAATGAGCCGGTTCGAGCCGGTCAGGTCCTCGCCCAGATCGACGACCGGGACTATCGCGCGGCGCTCGACCAGGCGAAGTCCGACGTCGCCCTCTCCAGAGCCGCCATCGAGGGCGAGAAGGCCGCGATCGAGACCCAGGCCTCCGTCATCGACGCCGCGAAGGCGACGCTCGATCTCGATCAGGCGAACCTGACCTTCGCCGAGCAGGAGAACCGCCGCTTCTCGGACCTCGCCAAGACCGGCTACGGGTCCGTCGAGAACGCCCAGAACGCCGCGTCGCGGATCGCGGCCGCGCAGGCGACCGTGCAGCGCGACCAGGCCTCGCTCGCCTCGGCGACCAAGCAGGTCGACCAGCTCAAGGCCGACCTCGCCCAGGCCGAGGCCAGGCTCCTGCACGATCAGGCGGTCGAACTTCAGGCCGAACTCAACCTGAGCTACGCCACCATCGTTTCTCCCTCGGATGGCGTCGTGGGGAACCGCACGCTGCGCGTCGGCCAGTATGTCCAGGCCGGCACTCAGCTGATGTCGGTGGTGCCGCTGAACGCCGCCTACATCGTCGCGAACTACAAGGAGACGCAGCTCACCGACGTGAAGCCGGGCCAGCCGGTCGACATCGAGGTCGACATGTTCCCCGGCCGGGTCTTCCACGGCGTGGTCGACAGCCTTGCGCCGTCGAGCGGGCAGACCTTCGCGCTGCTGCCGCCCGATAACGCGACGGGCAACTTCACCAAGGTCGTGCAGCGCATCCCGGTGCGCATCAGCCTCGCGGGCGACGTTCAGGCGGCCGGCGATCTCCGCCCCGGCATGTCGGTCGTGCCAAGAATCGACACGCTGGCGAAGCCCGGCCCGGCCCTCGTCGCCGGCGCGGCCAAGTAGCTCGCCGGGAGGCCAGCCATGTCCGCGACGACAGCGACGATGACGGGCCCGGCGCCGTTCGGGGCCCGCGCCGGGGCCAGCCTGACGGACTGGATCGCGGTGTCGGCCGCGATGATCGGCGCCTTCATGGCGATCCTCAACATCCAGATCACCAACGCCTCCCTGCTCAACATCGAGGGCGGCATCGGCACCGGCGTCGACAACGGCGCCTGGATCTCGACCGCCTATCTGATCGGCGAGATCATCGTGATCCCGCTGACCGACTACCTCAGCCGGGTGTTCTCGTTTCGCCGCTACATTCTGGCGAACGCCATCCTGTTTCCGCTGTTCTCGATCGCCTGCGCCTTCACGCACGATCTCGGCTCGATGATCGTTATGCGCGGCCTGCAGGGCTTCGCCGGCGGCGTGCTCATCCCGATGGCCTTCACGTTGATCCTGACCAAGCTTCCGAAGCCGCAGCAGCCGGTCGGTCTCGCGATGTTCGCCCTGGCGGTGACGTTCGCGCCGGCGATCGGGCCGACCATCGGCGGCTACCTGACGGAGAACTACGGCTGGCAGTCGATCTTCTACGTCAACGCGGTTCCCAGCGTCGTCATGATCATCGCCCTCGCGGCCACGCTGGAGGCGAGCCCGATGCGTCTCGACCTGTTGAGGGAAGGCGACTGGGCCGGCATCGTCACCATGGCGATCGGGCTTGCGGCGTTCCAGACCGTGCTGGAGGAAGGCGAGAAGGACGACTGGTTCGCCTCGCCCTTCATCTTCCGGCTGAGCCTGGTCGCGGCGGCTTTCCTCACTGTCTTCATCTGGATCGAGCTCACGACCGCGAAGCCGCTCGTGAACCTCCGGCTGCTGAGGGAGCGCAACTTCCTGATCGGCGTCGTGGCGAACACGCTGCTCGGCGCGGCGCTGTTCGGCACCGTGTACCTGCTGCCGCAATATCTCGGGCAGGTGCAGGGCTACAACGCCGAGCAGATCGGGTCGGTCCTCGCCTGGACCGGCCTGCCGCAGCTCCTGCTGATCCCCTTCGTGCCCATGCTGATGCGGCGCTTCGACGTCCGGCTCATCACCTTCGCGGGCCTCGCGCTGTTCGCGGGGAGCTGCTTCATGAACGTGGCCCTGTCGCCCGACAGCGCCGGCGACCAGTTCTTCCTGCCCAACGTCATCCGGGCGCTTGGCCAGGCGCTGGTCATCGCCCCGATCAGCGCGATCACGACCAGCGGCATCGCGGCCAGGGACGCCGGCGCGGCGTCCGGCCTGTCAAACATGCTGCGCAACCTGGGCGGCGCCGCCGGCACCGCCGCGCTTGCGACCATCGTCACCAAGCGCGAGCAGTACCACTCGAACATCATCGGCCAGTCCGTGAACCTCGGTCGGGACGAGGTCCGGGCGCGCATCGACCAGATGGCCGGCTATTTCATGTCCCATGGCGTGACGGACCGGGCGCTCGCGAACCACGAGGCGATAGTCCAGATCGGGCAGGTCGTCCGGCGGCAGTCGTTGATCATGGGCTTCGGAGACGCCTTCGCGGTGGTCGGCCTGCTGCTCGCGGCGGCCGCCGTCGCCATTCTGGCCGCGGCGAAAGCCCGCTCGGGCGCCGAGAGCTGACGAGCGAAAAGGGCCGCCCCGGCGTCGCCCCGTGGCGTCACGACGGGGCGGCGAGGGCCGCGGCCGTTCCGAACTTCTGCACGAGCGCGCGTTCCGAATGGACGCCCGCCTTGCGATAGATCTTCATGCGGTAGTTGTTGACGGAGCGCTTGCTGATCGCGAGCCGCTGGGCGATCCCGCCGGTCGATGACCCCGACATCATCAAGTGGAAGACGATCTTCTCCTGGGCCGTGAGGCAGCGCTCGAAAGCGGCGCTGTCGGCGCCTCCGCTTCCCCTGACGGTCTCGGGCGTCGGCTGGTCGAGCAGGATGAAGATCGTGCCGCCGGGCGCCAGGGGGAAGTATTCGGAGAGCGTCTCTCTTTTCAGGACATGCGATTTCAGCGGCGTAAGGCGCTCCGGATCAGGCTCCTGGGTGGCGCGCAGGATCGATCGGTCCTGCTCCGCCGCGGCCCGCCATGCGGGGGTGGAGAGGATCTCCAGCCCTCTGCGGTCCTTGATGAGCATGGGGCGGTCAGCCGGAAAGCCGTCGCAGGCGCGCCTCGAGCGCCGGAGCTGCGCGAACAGGCGCCCGGTATGGGTCGCGTAGAAGCCATCCAGCAGGGGAAACACGGTCCTGGCCAGCTCGATCTCGCTCTCGTGGAAATAGCCGGTCTCGCGTTCGAGAAAGACGCCGATCGAGGCGTGCCCCACGGTGGAGAAGAAGACGCCGAGCTCGTCGCTCACATTCGCGACCGGCTTGAACACGGCGTTGTAGGCCGTGGGGTCGACGCCCTGGTCGGTATCGTCGAACTGGCGCAGCGTCCTGACGCCCGGCTCCTCGTTGAGCGCCCAATGCCTGGAGAACGGGTCGACCGCGCTGCAGTTCGCGTCGTAATGCGCGAGCACCTCCGCCGGCACGTCGCGGGTGAAGATGACGGTCGGAACGGCGCCGCGCGCGTAGCGGATGATCCAGCTCGAGCTGTGCGGGATCAGCGATCCGAACGTGCTGACGAGCTCCCGGTGGAAAGTGTCTGCGCCGAGCGAGGCGGTCAGAGCCCCGAGCGCCGCGAACCAGGCTTCGCCGCCCAGGGCCGTTGCTCCGCGCGACGCCATCGTCTGCATCAGGCCAGAAGAGCCATGTATTTCTGGACCAGCTCCCGCTCGGTCGAGACGCTCGCCTTCCTGTAGAGGCGGATCTTGGTGTTCTTGACCGTTCCGGGGCTGATGCCGAGCTGCTCGGCGATCCTCGGCGTCGGGACGCCTCTGAGGGTGAACTCCATCACCTCCCGCTCGCGCGGGGAAAAGCGGGCGAGTTCATCGGTCGGCGGCAGCTGCCCGTATCCGTTCGGCCGATGCTCGACGACGAACATCGAGCCGCCCGGGGCCAGCGGGAAATCGGCGCCGAGCTCCTCGAGCCTGAGGATCATCGAGCCGATCGCAAGCTCCTCCACGCGGCCTCTCGCGGCGAACGCCACCTTGTCGAGCAGCGCCGGCGTGACCTTCTCGAGGGTTCGCCAGGACGCGCTCGCGTAGACCGTCTCGCCGGCGCAGTCGCGGATCAGGGTCGGCCGGTCGGGCAGCCCGAACGCCTCCGGAGCGTCGCCGGCGGCGAGTTCGCTGAAGATCCAGCCGAGATGGACGCGGTGGAAGCCCGCGAGCGCAGGGTAGAGCAGCCGGGCGCGCTCGATCTCTTCGTCGCTGAAATGTCCGTTCTGGCGCTCCAGGAAGAAAGCGAAGCAATTGTGCGCGGTCTCCGGCAGGAAAATGCCGAGCTCGTCGTCCATCTTCGCCGCCGTCAGGAAGCGCTTGGTGTAGAGCAGATAGTCGGCGCTCTCGTCGTGGAGCTGCGACAGGGCGTAGACGCCGCCCTCGCGCTGGACGTTCCAGCGCTTGCAGAACGGGTCGATGGCCGAGCAGCGGGCGTCGTAGATGGTGCGCACCGCGTCCGGGACATTGTGGGTGTAGACGACGTCCGGCGGCAGCTTGCCGGAGTAGCGGATGATCCAGACCGCCTGGCTCGGAATGCTCGCCTCCAGGAGCTTGATCAGCTCCCGGTGGAAATGCTTCGAGCCCATCGATTTCACGACCTCGCCCGCGATCCCGTGCCAGACGGCGTCATCCATCCGAGGCAGGTCCGATCGAGCGCGGGCGTCAGTCATCGCTCAGGGGAAGCTCCGGCCCATCCGCAGGGGCGGGGTCCGGTTTGAGGAGGTCGCATTCGACGATCACCTCGCTTGTTCTTCATCCGCTCGACGCCTCGATGGTGACAGTCGGCACTATTGCCGCCGCTGACGCACCCGGAGATCATCAATTGCGCATCGGAGGGCCTCCCGCAAGCGGGTTGAGCAACGCTGGCCAGTATATTCTGGCGAGCCGTCGTTTCGATCTGCCCGGATCTCGCGCTCCGCGTCGCTATACATTTTATCGGTGGATGCACTCAAGTGTTGGTGTCCGAGATAAAGAGCCGTCCGGTTTATTGCGGGTTGCGGGTTGACGGGTCGGCTTTGCGTCATCTTGTGGCTGCGGAGGGCGAGGGTGCTCTTGCGGTGATCGAGGCTTTCGGCGGGGCGCGGGAGGCGCTTGGCCGGACCGCGATCCTTTACTGTCCGGCGGGGTCGGCGGGGCGGGACCATGGGGCGGCGCTGCGCGATCTCGGGGCGGACGTGGTCCATGTCATGCCGTCGGCGCAGACCCTGCTGTTCCGCCTCAACGCGATGCTCGACGTCGCCACGATGGGGACCCGGCTCTACGCCGCGGGGCGGGAGGGCTTCATCGGCTCGGTGGTTGCGGCGGCGGCGGCGCGCGGCGTCGACCACCAGTCGATCCGAACCGAGCATCGCGGCTCGCTCGCCCGCCGGGTGCAGTGCGTGCACTGCAAGGGCATGACCGAGGACGTCACCGCCACGCCGTTCGTGTGTTCGCATTGCGGGCTGACGCTGTTCGTCCGCGACCACTTCTCGCGCCGGCTGGGCGCGTTCCAGGGGGTCTGCGTCGACGCCGAGGAGCCGGGCGTGATCCCGCCGGCCGAGGAGCTCTACCGGTGAGCGGCGGCCTGGAGATTCCGGTGCGGGTCGTCGCGGTCGAGCAGGCGACGCCGACGGTGAAGCGCTTCAGCCTCGCCTCCGCCTCGGGCGAGAAGCTGCCGCTGTTCTCGGCCGGCGCCCATGTGGTGGTCAGCATGCAGGACGGCCACCACCGCATCCGCAATCCCTATTCGCTGATCGACCGGGCGCCGGACGGCTCGCACTACCGGATCGGGGTGCTGCGCACGCCGAACTCGCGCGGCGGCTCGGTGTTCATGCATGAGCGGGTCGCGGTCGGCTCCGAGCTGGTCATCAGCATGCCGGTCAACCTGTTCCCGCTGGTTCACGCCGGACGCAAGCACATACTGGTCGCCGGCGGCATCGGGATCACGCCGATCTACGCGATGGCCGAGGAGCTCAGGAGCCGCAGCCAGCGCTACGAGCTGCACTACGCGATGCGCGACGAGGCGCATGGCGCGTTCGCCGAAGAGCTCGTGGCGCAGCACGGCGACAAGGTCCGGCTTTACCGCGACGACCGCCAGGAGGTGATCCGGGTCGACGAGATCCTGCCCAACCAGCCGCTCGGCACGCATCTTTACGTGTGCGGGCCGGAGGGCATGATCGACGCG
>NZ_JBJKEX010000080.1:0-11002 GCF_045505405.1 Hansschlegelia beijingensis
ACCGCGCTCAAGCGCGAGCCGGCGCCCGAGGAGGCCCTCGGCCACCTCGCCTGGGAGGCCCCCTCCCCGGCCCCGGCAGCCAAGACCGCCGACGCCCGCCGCATGGAGGCCCGCCTCAAGGGCTACGAGGGCGAAAGCTGCTCCGAATGCGGGAACTTCACCATGGTGCGAAATGGCACCTGCCTGAAGTGCGACACCTGCGGCTCGACGAGCGGCTGCAGCTGAGGCTACGGCCTCTCTGGATGTGAACGGAACCGATGTTTCTACGCAAAGTGACCCGGTTTTCTACGTAGAGACACTTTTACTGACTAATCCTATAGGACCGACGTCCATCGCAAACGTGTCGCGGCACACTCTGTAATGTGCTGCGAAGTGGAGGACCAAGAAACTACCTTGGGATGGGCCGGGCAGTCTTTTTGGCTGCCCGGCGAGCCCTCGTGGAACGAACCCCGAACTTCGCTCTCGGACGACCGATCTTGTGACACTCGGCAAGGTCAGCCGGGCCGACCTCAAAGACAGGGAGACGCCCGATGACCGCTCACATGACCTTCTTTCCCCTCGGCAACGCGGACACCACGCTGCTTCGGCTCGCCAACGATGACCTGGTCCTCCTCGACTACGCGAACATGCGTTGCCCCACGGACCCGAACGACAAGCGCATCGACCTCCCGAAGGCCATCCGGGGCGAGCTCGCTGACGCTCGACGCGAGTCCTTCCGCGTCGTCGCCTTCACCCACCTGGACAAGGACCACGTCTACGGGGCCTCGGAGTTCTTCGAGTTCGAGCACAGCAACAGCCGCCAGGGCGGGGACCGCGTGCGGATGGACGAGATGTGGGTCCCGGCGGCCGCGGTGACGGAAACCTGCCTCGACGACGACGCCCGCGCGATCCGGCAGGAGGCACGGTACCGCCTCTTGCGCGGCGAGGGCATCAAGGTCTTCTCCCGCCCCGGCAACCTCGCCGACCTTCTCGCCGAGTGGGGCCTTTCGGTGGAGGATCGGCGGCATTGCATCGTCAACGCGGGCGAACTCGTGCCCGGGTTCTCCAAGTTCGGGCCGGAGGGTGCCGAGTTCTTCGTACACAGCCCGTTCGCGTGGCGCACCGACGACGGACTTGAGGACCGCAACGAGAACTCGATCGTGATGCAGGTGACGATGCGTGAGGGCTCCGCCGACAGCTTCGCGCTGCTCGGCGCGGACATCGACCACGAGACGCTGTCACAGATCGTCCGCACCACGCGAGACCACGAGAACACGCACCGCCTGCACTGGGACGTGCTCAAGCTCTTCCACCACTGCTCGTACAAGTCGCTCTCGCCCGAGAAGGGCGAGGACGTGACCGAGCCGGTCGAAGACGTTCGCTGGCTCTTCGAGGAACTCGCCCGCGACAAGGAGATCATCGTGTCGCCCAGTTGGCCGATCCCCATGAAGGGGACGGCAGACGACAAGGACCCGCAGCCGCCGCACCGCCAAGCCGCCAACTACTACAAACGCATCATCAGGGACTCGAACGGCCAGTTCAAAGTCACGATGGAAACGCCGAGCGAGAGCAGCCCCAAGCCGATCAGGCTCCGCGTGTCGGCCGGCGGCATCACGCTCGTCTCCTCGGCTGCGCCCACGGTAGCTGCCGCGGTGTCGTCGGGCCCGACGCGGGCGGGCTGAGCGCATGTGGCGGTTCGCCGAGTGCAAGGAGGTCAAGGCCGAGGAACTGACGGTCCCGCTGGCGCGTGACTTCGCGGCGCATGTCAGGGACGCGTGCGCCGGGTTCTCCCGACTGGTCGACTGCTGCCGCCTCGACAGCGGCGTGGAGATTGTCACCTTCGAGATCGACATCGACCTGCCGCAGCGCCCCGTCTACGCGATCCTTGCAACGGAGACGGTGTCAGCCTGCTTTTCGCCGTGCAGCAGTGGCCCACCGCTCGTCGCCGTCGACCGGGAGAACTTTCCGGACACGCCGCACCAAGGCCTCGTATTCGAAGGCCTGCCCAGTCTCCTCTGCGTGGACGACCGTCCCTGGCAGGACGTCCGGGGCGGCTACACCGCTTCCGAGCTGATGGCGCGCATCGCGATCTGGTTCAGGAAGGCGGGCGAAGGCGAGCTTCACGGAGCCGACCAGCCCTTCGACGCGTTCTTCGGCCTCGACAGCGGCGAGGACAACCGACTCGATATCATCATTCAGCACGACGCCCGACAGGCGATGAAGGCGGGCGGCGAACTGAACGTATGGTCGACGGACGAAAGGGTCCGCTACCTCATAGTGACCACGTCCCCGCAGAAGGCGGACGTGGCCGGAACAGTCGGCATCCACGTCCTCCACGTCGCGGTTGAGCCTCGCGCAATGCGCCGCATCCGGCGCGCGCCCCGGACCCTTCTGGGGCTCGTCGATCTGCTTGCCGAACGGGGACTTGATCTCCTCGAACGGCTCAATGAGTCCGTCCTCGGCTGGAAGTCAGCCGGAGGAAGGGACCAAAACCGCAAGTGGGTCTTCTGCATTCTTGTGAGCCTGCCGCAGGTCCATCCGCTGACTGGCGAGATCGGCGCAACCCTTCCGATGGCGTTCCTCTGCCACATGAGCCCGGGCGCCATCGGCGTCGCGATGGGGTTGCTCGAGTCGAACACCAGCGACGCGGTGAAGGACGTCAGCTACGTGATGAGGTTCGGAGCCAAGCTGTCCGCGGACGGCCTCCGAGAGATCCCCGTGCAGATCGCTCCGGTGCACCTCGAGCTTGACGGCGCCGGAGCCGCGAGAATGGCTGGACGCGCCGCCCCCGACCTCAGGCGCGTCGTGATGATTGGAGCAGGCTCGCTCGGGTCGCAGCTCGCCGAGAGCCTGGCCCGTGAGGGCCTATTCGCTTGGACGGTGATCGACCCCGACACCTTCCTTCCCCATAACGCCGCGCGACACAGCCTGACCCGTGAGCAGTTCGGGAGGGCGAAAGCACCCGAACTAGCCGCGCGCCTCCTGTCGATCAGGGTCGACACCGCGCCGGAAGCCATCTGCGAGGACGTCCTAGCGCTCAAGGACGGAAACAAGACCGGGCCCGCCCTCGACGCAGCCGAAGTCATCCTCGACGCTTCCGCCTCGGTGCCGGTCTCCCGCTGGCTCTCGGATCGCCCAGGCGGCGCGCGTCGCCTCTGCGCGTTCTTCACCCCGGACGGTGGGGCGGCCGTGCTGATGGCGGAGTCGGCGGATCGCGCCGTCACCCTCCGCGACATCGAAGCGGCCTACCTCAGGGAGGTCATGACGAACCCAGGGCTGGAGGGGCATCATCGCCCCTCGCAGCAAATGCGGTACACCGGGGCGTGCCGGGCTCTGACGAACAGCATCCCGGCCTCAACGGTCACTCTCCTCTCGAACCTGATCGCGTCGGCCGTTACGAACGCGGCTTCCATCGCGGACGCAACGCTCAAGATCTGGACGCGTCGGGACGGCGGCGTTGACTGCCTAAGCGCGCCTACGGCCTGCCTGAGAGATGCGATCGGCGACTGGTCCGTTACAGTCCCGCGTTCGCTCGTGGAAGAGCTCGACCGGACGCGCGCCGAGGCCCTACCGAACGAGACCGGAGGGCCCCTCATCGGAATGATCGACTTCGAGGCACGGCGGATCACGGCTGTGCACGTCCTTCCGCCCCCTTCGGACAGCGTCGCATCGCCGACAGGCTTCGAGAGAGGCGTCGAAGGCCTCAAGAGGAGCATCGAAGAAGCGCAGGCCCGTTCGGGCGGCCAAGTGCGATACGTCGGCGAGTGGCACTCGCATCCGAAAGGCCGCTCTGCAGCCCCGAGCGCGACCGACATCGTGCAGATCGGACAGCTCTCCGACGCCTTGAGCATCGACGGGCTGCCCGCCGTCTCCCTGATCGTCGGCGACGGCGAGATGGGCTTCCTGCTCGGTCAGGCGGCTTGATGAACGCCGGCGCCATTTCCCCAACTGGCAGGATCGGGCTTGCCCTCTCCGGGGGCGGCATCCGCGCCGCGGTCTTCCACTTGGGCGTCCTTAAGTACCTCGCGGAGCAAGGGCTGCTCGAGCGCGTCACCCAGATCTCGACCGTATCCGGCGGTAGCCTGATGGTCGGGGCGGTCTTCTCAAGCGCGAGGGGCCGTTGGCCGTCGTCGGCGGAGTTTCTCGAGGCCGTCTACCCATCCGTCCGCGAGACGCTCGTGTCCGGCGATCTATTCAGCCTCAAGGCGCTCGGCGTTGGTGGGCTGGTGCGGGAAAACGTCGGCATCCTGTTCAGACGGGCGAACATCCTCGCTAGGCTCTTGCGGCGCCGGTGGGACATCTCCCTGAAGCTCTCGGACCTGCCCCAGGAGCCCGTCTGGCACATCAACACGACCTGCTTGGAGACGGGGAAGAACTGGCGCTTCACGCGCGGGGCGATGGGCGACTGGCAGTTCGGCCGACACTACTCGCCCGAGGTCGGCGTTGCGGAGGCCATCGCGGCCTCCGCGGCCGTTCCTTACGTCATCGGCGCGCTGAAGCTGCCATTGCCCGAGCATGGCTGGTGGCAGACCGACCCAGCCACCAAGGAGCCCATCCGACAGGTCGAGCCGAGCAACCGCGCCGTCAGGCTCTGGGACGGCGGCGCCTACGAGAACATGGCGCTGGAGCCGCTCTACAAGCCGATGGAAGGCTTGCAGGACTGCGAGGTGCTTCTGTGCAGCGACGCCTCCGCGCCGCTGGGACCGCCGACCTCAATCCTCAAGGGCGTGCTCTCCGGTCGACTGGCATCGCCGCGGCTGTTCGACATCGCGTCCGACCAGATCCGGTCCCTTCGGTCGCGCATGCTGATGAAGTCCATCCGGCACGGCCAGGTGGAAGGATTCCTGATCCGCATGGGCATCTCCGCGCGAAGCCTCGATCGCGACGCGGCCGCGTCCGGCGAGTTCCTGAGCGACCAGGACTGCGGCGCTTGCCTGAGCTACCCGACCAACCTGACGAAGATCTCGTCGGCTGATTTCGACCTCATCACGCGGCACGGTGCCGAGACAGCCTGGCTGACGATCAGTGCCTATGGCCGCAGACCGACCGGGCAGCGCAGAACCGCTCCCTCGCAAGACGCCGCACCGGAAGCTCCAAGTCCGGGGGCTCCCGGAAGCCTCGACTCGGGTCAAGTTGCGCGCCCACAGGGGTCCTGACCGTGCACCCTGCCCCGTTCCAGATCCCGAACCGCCACGCGCCGATGATTGCGAAGATGATACGCACGGGGTCGACGATGCGATACACGAGCGCTCCACCGAGAGCGACGACTTTGACGTGATGGATGTCCTGCTGCTGCTTGATGACCACCGCGCGCCGACAGAATGAGTGTCATCGGGTGACGGATCAGTCGTCAGTAATGCCGCCTTTCGATCCGGTTACAGCCCGGGCGCTCGGCTCCTGAAGCGCAATATGCTCCCCCGAGCCGTCTGCAAGCCTGCGTTGTCACACTGGCGGAGCGCCTACGGACGAAGCCGAAGCAGATCGCTATCAGCGCTCGCCAATTTGCGAGCTAAGGTCGCTTTGCCTGATGCGGGTCGACGATAAGACGAACCTGACGCGGACGCGCATCAAGCCGCTGGCCAGATGAGTTCCTTCGGTTATCGTATGGGCTGACTCGGCCGCGACGGTCTTACGCCCAAAAAGACCAGCGTCCACCCGGCCCGCCTCCAAGACTCAAAACACAGAGCTTTCAATTGCCCGAACGCATTCCGGCGCAGGCTGAAGTAACGGTTGTGGTCGCGCGATCGGAGCGCGTGGCGCGGGCCGCCGCGTTGAACCGACCTCTCGTCGCAGTGCTCCCGGTCAGAACCACCTGGAATGATTACGGCCTGAATTACTTCGCAGATCTCTTTGTCATAGACGAACATGATCAGACATTCCAAACGCATATGCGGGTCATGTTCGAGGGCGCTACTCATAGCGAGTCCGTATTTTTGGACATGCTGGAGCGATTTGGGAACATTTTTTCGATCGAAGAAGTTGACAGGCCTTTTGTATCACTGATTCCTCGCTCTGAGAGCTACGCCGCACTTATAGGCATGCTTGGCTTCGACGTCGCCGTCAGCGCTCTGAGAATGCTCAGAGACGCTGTCGTCGTGCGCCTTGAAGGCGAGGACGAGGAGAGCCTGAGGCTCAGCAGCAGCGCAGATTTCCACATCGGCGCCTTGCGAGCGACCGGTGCAAATGACGCATTATATCGCGGGGCCCGTCATTTCCGGCGCGCGACCTCGACCCCGATGGAAGACGCCGCGATCAACGTCGTATTCACGGCGCAGCTGAAGAGCGCCGACAACCTCTATGAAGTGCCATTCTGCTTCCAACCCGAGGAACTCTTCCCCGAACGGATCTGCGTCCTCATCGGAAAGAACGGCGTCGGCAAGACTCAACTTCTGAAATCAATCGTCGACGGGCTCTACGATGCGGAGACCGCGGAGCCACGCCGCTCGCATTTCACGCCGCCGTTCGCACCCACGCGCGTCCTCGTTTTTTCATCCGTCCCGACAGACCCGTTTCCGCGATCCATCGGCGCATGGCGTGGCATCGATTACGAATACTTTGCCATCAACGCTGCGCGACAGGGAAGCGATGCGCCGCTGCTTTCTGCGATTATGGCGAGCCGCAATGCGGACGACGGAGAACAGTCGCAGCGCGTCCACATCGACCGCATGCATGTCATTAAGCAGGCCTTGGACAAGATCGGCTTGTGGCACCGCCTGCACCTTCCGCTTCGTTCGATCGAGGAAGGCAACGAGCTGCCAAACGTCGTAACGGTCGACGGACGACCGTACTTTCCGATATCGCGCTCGCTGAACGAGAGGAACGAACTTCTTCTCACGCACAGGATCGACTGGGAACGAAATGTCGTCATTTTAAATGACGCAATCGAACCCCGTGATCTTAGCAGTGGCGAATTCGCCATGCTCCGTTTCATTTGTCAGGTCAGCGGAGCACTCGAACAAGGAAGTCTCCTGCTCTTGGACGAGCCGGAAACCCACCTGCACCCAAACTTCGTGTCCGATCTCATGGAGATCCTCGACAGCCTACTGCAAGCCACGAAGTCCGTCGCCATCATCGCGACCCACTCAGCCTACGTGGTGCGCGAGGTGCCAAAAAGCCGCGTGAATATCCTCACGCTGGAAGATCGCGAAATCCTGATCGATCCACCGCGCCTACAAACGTTTGGCGCGAGCATCGACACAATTTCCCAGTTTGTCTTCCACGACACCAACCTCACTCATCGCTATCAGAAAACGCTCGCGAAATGGGCCGAGAGGGTGGGGCGCGAGAAGGGCCTCCAGGGGATAGTCGAGCAATACGGAGCACAACTGAACCCCGAGAGCCTGTCATTCATCGCGCGCCAGCTGCGTCAACCGCCAGCCTCGGACTGACCAGTGCGCTATTTGCCGTTGCCCGTCGCGACCGCCGACGACGCGGTCGTGGAACGTCTCGCTAAAGAACCGGAATGGGCCGTCCACCGCGCGGCGTGGCTGGCGGCCTATGCGAGCTATCGCCGTCATTCGGGCAGCCCGTTCGACATCCAGCCGCATGCGTTCGGCGTCGGAGTGGGCGACCGGCAGTCCGCGCTTTACGACACGCGCAAGCGATCCGGCGAGCTCAGTCGAATGAGGCGCCAGGGGGGCTTGCTTTCATGCCCTGTCTGCGGATCGCCGGTGACAGGGCATCTCGACCATTATCTGCCGAGATCGGTCTATCCTGAGTTCTCGATCATGCGCGCCAATCTCGTTCCGGCGTGCGTGCACTGCAATTCGGGGGTTAAAGGCGATACGGTCCACGGAGAACGTCCCCGCCGTTTTATCCATCCCTACTTCGACGCCTGGGCTGATGGAACGCTTTGGAGGATCAGCATCCAGCAGCCGTTCCTCGCGGCAACTTTCAGGCCGACGCCCGAGCCGGGTCTTCCCGCCGACCAGGCGGAAATCGTCCAGTTCCATCTTGAACATGTGCTGGGCGATCAGTTCGAGCGCTCGCTAGACAATCTGTGGTCGACCTATCCTCGCCAGCTAGCAATTCGATGCCCGAATGCCGATCTTGAGCGCGTGATCGAGCAGGTTGGGTACGACCTGAGCGTCGCTATTATCTCCAACGGCGTGAACAGCTGGCAGGCGGCCTTCTTTAGGGGACTGTCCGCCGACGCGAACGCGCTGACCTACGTGCATGATCGGACCCAAACAGCTGCTCTACCCTAGGCTTGCCTCGCCACCGTCCGCTGGCACCATTCGGGAGCGCTCGTCCGATTCGCAGCCCCTTCTGACCTCGGCAATGGGTCAGACGAGGACCCAGCTTATCTCCTCGAGGCAGCGAACGCCGGCGACCTCGCGATTGACCTTGCCCCCTGATTGCCCCCGTTCATAACCAGAGTCCGTCCTGGTTCTGGTCCTGTCTGGACCGGGCTGCGAACTCGTTCGGGGTGAGGCCGCCGAGGCTCGTGTGCGGCCGGTGAAGGTTGTAGTCGATGCGCCAAGCTTCGACGATACGGCGGACGGCCGACAAGTTCCTGAAGACGTGCTCGTTGAGGCATTCGTCCCGGAAGCGCCCGTTGAGGCTTTCAACGAAGCCGTTCTGCTGCGGCTTGCCCGGCGCGATGTAATGCCAACCGACGCCGCACTCCTCCTGCCACTGCAGCATGGCGCGCGACGTCAGCTCGGTGCCGTTGTCCGAGACGATCATCAGCGGGCGGCCGCGCAACTCGACGATCCTGTCGAGCTCACGAGCGACCCGCCGTCCGGACAGCGAGGCGTCGGCCACGAGCGCCAGGCACTCCCGGGTGAAGTCGTCGACGACCACCAGCACCCGGAACCGTCGGCCATCCGCCAGCACGTCGGACACGAAGTCGAGGCTCCAGCGCTGGTTCGGCCCCTGCGGCAGCGTCATCGGAGCCCGCGTGCCGAGCGCGCGCTTGCGTCCGCCGCGCCTCCTCACCGTCAGCCTTTCCTCTCGGTAGAGCCGGAAGAGCTTCTTGTGATTGAGGACGACGCCCTCCCGCCGCAGCAGGATGTGGAGGCGGCGATAGCCGAAGCGCCGGCGTTCCGTCGCCAGCGCTCGCAGGCGCGCTCTGACGCCGGTGTCGTCCGGCCGGGCCGACACATAGCGATACGTCTTCGGCTCCATCCCGATCAGCCCGCAGGCGCGCCGCTGTGAATAGCCCTTCTTCTCGATCGCCCAGGTCACGGCCGTTCTCCGTGCGCCGGGCGTCAGAAGTTTTTTCCAAGCGCCTCGCGCAGCGTCGCCACGTCGAGCATCGCCTCGGCCAGCAGCTTCTTCAGCTTGCGGTTCTCGTCGTCGAGCGCTTTCAGCCGGCGCGCGTCGTTCGGCATGGCCCTCGGACCGATGGCGGGCTCATGCCTCACCCTCCATGCCGCCATAACGCGAACGCCACGTGTAGTACGTCGCGTCGCTGATGCCATGCTTCCGGCAGACCTCGGCGACAGGCAGACCAGCCTGCTGCTCCTTCAGGATGCCGATGATCTGCTCCTCGCTGAACCGACTCTTTTTCATCGTCCGTCTCTCCTGGTCGACGGACCCTAGCTTCAGATCGAGGGCGTTTCAGGGGGCAAGGTCAGAACTTGTCCGTGGTCTCGCTCCTTCCGCTGAGTTTCTGACGCTCGACGCGTCACTTTCGCCCGGGCATAAAGCGCCGGGAGCCATCAATCCGGTCGGACATGAAGATTTGGGCACTCAGCGACATACACGCCAGTCGCGATGAAGCTGAACTCGATGTTCCGACAGACACCGATATCGTAGTCGTCGCAGGCGACGTCGCCGATGGCCTTGAGGCTTCGCTCGACTATCTCCAGCGGACGTTCGCAGGTCGGGTGCCGGTGATCTGGGTCGCAGGTAATCACGAGTTTTTCGGCGAGGAGCTGCCGGAGGCGAGAGCCACGGCCCGCGACGCCGCAGGTAGCGCGTCGGGCTTATTTTTCCTCGACGACGCCGAGCTCAGATGGGGCGGCGTCAGGTTCCTGGGCTCGACGTTGTGGACGGACTATCGCCTTGGCGTTCAGGACGACCCAGACGCTCAGAGAGCGGCGATGCGCGTCGCAGCGTCTCTTCCGGACCACCGTGAGATCTGGATGCAGCCGGCGGAGCAAGGGTGCCTAGCGAAACATTTTTCGCCGCGGGACGCTTTAGCGATCAACAAGGCCAGCGTCGCATGGCTGACGAGAAAGCTTGGTGAGCGGTTCGCCGGGCCCACGGTAGTGGTCAGCCATCACGCGCCGCATCCGACGAGCGTAGCGCCTGCTTTCAAAGGGGACCCCCGCACGCCGGCCTATGTCACAGATCTCTCCGACCTCATCCACGAGCGAGGTCCCGATCTATGGCTGCATGGCCATACGCATGCCAGCTTCGACTACATCGTTCGCGGCCGGGATCGCATCACGCGGGTCGTCTGCAATCCAAAGGGTTTTCGAGACTATGAAAACCCTGGGTTTCAGCCGGGGCTCCTGATCGATGTCACCCCGTGACGAAGCGGAACCGTTTTCGTGGCAGACCAAGACGCATATTGACGGGTCCGCGGCCTCACAGCCGAAGCCACTGATCCGAAGTGCGTCCCGAAAGAGAACTAAAGACGGCTGCGGTCTATCGAGACACCTAGATACTGATCGCTCTCGGTAAAAAACACTCCCTGCGCTTCAAGAGCCCGCGCTATTGCTGAAACAGACGCACGCTGAGAGCGCTCCAACTCTTTCTCTGCAAGCTTGATTACGCTCCGATCAAGCGAAGAGCGATCGGCAAGATCTTGTTGTGACCAGTTTAGCAACGCTCTAGCCGCGCGTATTTAGCAACCGTTAACCATGTTGGACAAACGAAACCCCAGATCGGTCTGGTCTTGCCCCGGACTCTGGTCCGGTCACGATGCGACCTTTCGGGCGTACTTGGTCTTGCCCCGGACTCTGGTCCGGTCACGATGCGACCTTTCGGGCGTACTGAGCTTGGTGAGCGAAGGCGTTGGGCGTCAAGTGACCCAAGGCCGAGTGTGGTCGTTCGGTGTTGTAGTCGATCC
>NZ_JBJKEX010000081.1:0-10847 GCF_045505405.1 Hansschlegelia beijingensis
CTTGGCCGCGCGGCCGAGGTTCTTGTGACGGGCGACGGCGAGGAAGTAGACGATGTCGTTCCAGTCGTAGCGCAGGGGCGCTCTGGCCTCGCTCATCCCTCGGTCGCAACCGTCGGGAACTTCGCCTATGGCGACCCCGACGTCAGCATCGGGCTCGTGCTGGGGCTCAGCCTCGCCGCCGGGACCTGGGCCGGCGCCAAGCTCGCCCATGCGCTCTCCCGCGAGGCGCTCGGGCGCGTGGCGTCGACCCTGCTGGTGGTGGTGGGCGTGCTGATCCTGACGCGGCTCGGCCTCAGGCAGTTCGCCTGAGGCCGCTTCAGCCGTCACGATGCGGGAGGGGCGTCCCGTCGCTCAGCCAAACTTGTCGTAGCGGATCGCGGAAGGGCTAAGGCCGCCCTGCGTGATGAGCGTACGCAGCGCGCCGTCGACCATCGGCGGCGGTCCGGCCACATAGGCCATCAGGTCGTCATAGCGGCCCGCCATCGCCCGGCTCGCCACCTCGTGAACCATTCCGCCCGCGAGCTTCACGCCGGGATAATCCGGATGATCCGCCTGCGCGGGCTCCTCGTGCGACAGCGCCAGGGTCACCTCGAGATTGCCGTTGGCCTCGGCGACGCGCCTGGCGAACTCCTCGAGGTAGAAGCCGTCCGCCAGCGTACGGACGCCGAAGAAGACGTAGCCTTTGCGCGTGCGGAAATGGTCCGCCTCGGCGGCCGAGGCGAGGATCGACATCATGCCGGCGATGCCGGAGCCGCCGGCGATCATCAGGAGGTTCTTGTTCTCGTCGGCGTGGAAGGTGGCCCGGCCGAGGGGGCCGAACACCTTCACCTCGGCGCCTTCCGCAGCGGCGCCGAACAGCCAGTCGCCAAAGCCGCCGCTCGGCTTGCGCTTGACCACCAGCTCGATCCGCCCGGCGGAGCGGGTGAAGTTCACCATGGAGTAGGCGCGGGCGCCTTGCAGGCCCGGGGCCTCCACCACCACGAACTGGCCGGCGTCGAACTCCATCGGCGTCGACAGGGCGACCTCGAAGCGGACGACGTCGCTGGTGAGCCTGCGGATGTTCTCCATCAGCCCCATCCGGTAGGCGGGGATCTGGTGGCGCGCCGGCTTCTCGGCCACCTCCGCCGGCACGCGCAGCACGCAGTCGCCGAGCGCCCGGGTCTGGCACAGCAGGATGTCGCCCTTGTCGCGCTTGAGGCGCGCCGCGCCCGGGGCCTCCTCCCAGGCGACGTCGACCTCGCCCGTCATCACCCGCGCGCGGCACGTCCCGCAGGTGCCGGTCGCGCATTCGTGCGGAAGGGTCAGGCCGTGCCTCAGCCCCGCGTAGAGCAGGGTTTCGCCCGGCGCGCAGTCGAAGCCGAACACGCCGGACTTCGTCTCGACCGAGACGGCGCAATGCTCGTGCGCGAGCGGCTCCGCCGCGAGGTTCTCAGCTCTTGCTAAAGAAGTCATCGTCCATGTCGTCTTCTTCTTCGAAGTCGTAGGTCAGCTCCTCGGTGATGTAGGCGAGCAGCTTACCGTCCTCCTCCTTGACCTCGTACGTCTTGAGCGGCTTCTCGGTCTCGCCGAGCATGTCGAGCGAGATCAGGTTCCAGGCCCAGAGATGCTTGGTGCAGGTGAGCACGCAGTTGGCGATGACGCCGGACTCGTCCAGCGGCTCCTCCATATGCGGGCAGATCGGCGGGATCGCGCGGAACCCGGAGCCGTAATTGGCGACGACGATCCGGATGTCGTTCGCGTCGACGAGCTTCAGGGAATTCGGCGCCACCTCGGCGGCGTCGCAGAGATACGTCCAACTCATCAGGGCGCCCTTTGTTCAGGTGAGGTCGGCGGCCAAGCGTCGGTCGAGGCGAGCGCCCGACGCCCGGCGCGACCGTCCGCCACGGTGCGGCGACGGACTCACGATCAGATCGGCCAGTGGGAGCCCTTGTCCAGCCGGCGGTTCTCCAGCCTGGTCTCGCGGCTGGTGAACAGAGCGCGTCCGTTCTCGATCCGGAACGTGTCGTAGTACTTGCCGACCAGGAACAGCCGGCTCTCTCCGGAATCGATGTGCGAGTTGGTGCCGTCCAGCAGGTGCTGGAACACGATGAAGGCGCTCACGGCCGTCGCGGTCGCGCCGTCGTCCGAGACGTCCACGGTGTAGACGGTGGTGTGGCGCGTCAGCGGCGAATGATCGGTGTTGTGCTTGGGAAGCAGGCGGATCAGCGCTTCGAGATCTTTCCGCGACCCATGCAGATAGGTCATGTCGTAGTTGATCTCGGGGCTCCACGCCTTGATGTCGTAGACAAAGCTCTCGTCGCAGAGCGCGAGCCACTCGTCCCATTTCTGGCTGTCGAGCAGGATGGTGGCGCGGTAGATCGCGTTCCGGACGGCGTCGGCGGCCTCGCGGGCCTGCGCGGGGTCAAGTCCGCCGCTCAGCGGCGGCGCGGTCATCTCAGTGTGGATATCCATCTTGCTCTCGTTTCCTCGCGCGGTGGAGGGCCTGATCGGCCAGGCGCAGCTGCGCCGACCGGCCTCTTCTCGTGTTCTTGCAGACGAATAAGGAGGCCCGGCGGGAGAGGGGCGACCCGCCGGGCCTCCGACCGTCACTCGGCGGCGATCGCCGGCGCGGTGTAGGGCAGTTCGGGATTGCTGGGCGAGCGGTTCATCCACTTGCCCCACTCGTCGTAGTAGTGACGCATCCCGTTCTCGTCGTGGATCGTCTGGTTCTCCTGGCGGCCGTGCAGGATGCGGCGCGGCTCCTGGCCCGGCCGCATGGTCGTGCCCTGGCCCTGCACGCCGATCAGATCCTCATGCAGGTTGCGGCCGAACGGGCCCCAGATCGAGTTGTGGTGGTTGATCCGGGTCTGGCGCTCCTCGGGCGTGTCGCTCTTGAGGCCGAGGCCGCGGAACTCGATCATCACCTTGTTGGGCCCGAGCGGCGTGACGACGTCGCAACGCAGCGCCGAGCCGCGCAGGTTGAAGTTCATGCCCGGGAACAGGTCGATCATGTACCACTGGTTCGGCGGCAGATGCGGGAAGGAGAGGCCCGCCCGGCTCTCGAAGCCTTCGTACTGGTCGTAGTTCACCTCGAAGGTGCCGACCACGATGTGGCCGTGCTCGAAGGACTCGTTCTTCCGCGCGAAGTAGGCGTCGTTAAAGCCGGTCACGCGGTTATGATAGTGCATGAAGTCATGATAGAACTCGCAGTTCGTATCATGCCACAGCTTGTAGTTCGTATCCACGATCGCCTTGTGATAGTGGAACACCTCCATGGGCTCGGCTTCGAGCGTCTTGCGGAGGCACTGGAACGGCTCTCCGGCCCAGTCTTCGAGGGAGATCGGGTTGTCGTCGAGGTTGACCCACACGAAGCCGCCGAACTTCACCTCGCAGCGCAGCCGGCGCAGGCCGACGTTCTCCTTCGGGAGCCGGTCCTGGTAGCCTTCCTTCTCGCGGCTGATGTAGACGCAGTTCCCCTTCATATCGAACTGCCATGCATGGAACATGCACGTCATCCGCTTCGGGTTTCCGGACGGCTGGCCCTCATAGAAGCTGCCGGAGGGGCGGCGCTCGATCAACATGCCGCGATGCGGGCAGACGTTGAGGAAGGCGCGAACCTCGTTGTCGGGGCCGCGCGTCACGATGATCGGCTCGTTCGCGATGCTCGTGGTGCGGAAATCATAGGCCTTGGGCAGTTCGGACTCGTGGCAGACCGGGACCCACGCCTTCTTGAAGATCTTCTCGAGCTCCTCGTCGAAAATCTCCTGGTCGGTGTAGACGCGGCTGTCGACCCACTCGCCCTTCTGCAGGGGCGGGGTGGCCATCCATTGGGTGTGATTCCTCGCTGGCATCGGCGCTTCCTCTGCTCCTTTTTATCGGCGACGGCTTGCCGCCGCCGTGCGTTGCCGCTCCATTCGGTGCGTGGATGAACGATCGCCGGGACAATCCGATTGGCCAAATGAAAGGTTCTTATTGTTTGATAGATACAGGCTTCGCAGCGCGCCCGTTCCGCCGGCGCTGTCGCGCGCGTGAGCGCGGCGGCGAAAATAGGCGGGCCCCGCATCTATGCGCATCCGCAATAGCGCGACCCTATCACTCCATTTGAAGGAACAATTTTACTCTGGCGGCGTGGCGGCGTGCCATCGCTGTCGAGACGGGCGCTAGCGCGTCTCCAACGCAAAAAAAGCTCTGCCGGACAAGATCCGCAAAAGCGGGCACGTCAATCAACGGCCGAGCTTCCCTTGGGAGGGAACATGGCCAGCACCAGAGCATCTGCGATGCTCGTCGCAGCGCTTGCAGCAGCGACGACCACGGCTTTCACCCCCGCGAATGCGGCGATGAACTTCGGCAAGCCCGGCGAGAAGGTCGACCTCGTGGTCGGCTATCAGCCGTACTACACCGCGTCCTGGTCGGGCGTGGTCAACAACGGCAAGAGCTTCTGGAAGAAGTATCTGCCGGAGGGCTCGACCGCCTCGTTCCAGATCGGTCTGCAGGGCGCGGTGATCGTCAACGCGATGACCGGCGAGAAGCAGCACATCGGCTACGTAGGCGACATGCCCGCGATCGCCGCGACCTTCCGCAATCTGCGGGATCGCGGCGGCACCGACCTGCGCATCGTCGCGACGCTCGGCACCTCCGAGCAGCAGTGCAACATCATGCTGGTGCGCAACGACGCGCCCGACTTCAAGGACGGCCAGGAGGCCGTCAAATGGCTGGCCGGCAAGCAGACCTCCGCCCCCCAGGGCGCCTGCTCCGACCGCTTCGCGCGCCTGGCCTTCGATCAGACCGGCACCAAGCCTGCGACCTACCTGAACCAGAACGTGGAGGTGATCACCACCAACTTCCGCGCCAAGAAGCTCGATGGCGCGACCGTGTGGGAGCCGACCGCATCCAAGATTGAGATGACGGGCCTCGCCAAGCGGGTGGCGACCGGACGCGACTTCAACGCCATCGACGGGGCCTTCCTGGTGATGGCGAACGATCTCATCCAGCAGCGGCCCGACGTGGTGAAGGGCTGGCTCGAGTCCGAGATCGACGCGCAGCTCTTCATGGCTGACATGAAGAACGCCGACGAGGTGGCGCAGCTCGCAGAGGCGCAGACGGAGCGGATGGACCGCAAGATTCTCTGGACCGCGCTCTACGGCGCGGCCTCCGAGAAGGACGTCGGCTCGACCAAGCTGCAGTTCGACTTCGTGGTCACGGACCGCGTGCACAAGCTGCTCGACGACGCCACCGCCTTCCTGAACACGCTGCCGGCGAAGCCTGCGGCCGAGCCCAAGATCCGCGAGGGCGGCGTCGACGACTCGATCGCCAGGGAAGTGCTGGCCGCCCGAGGCCTGCAGAGCCCGATCGGCGTCATCACCGCCCATCCCGCCGCGGATTCCAAGGCGAACTGACGATTACGCCCGCGGGCGCTCCGGCGCCCGCGCCGCTCCCTGACCGCCACAGAGGAATGCAAGATGAGCGTACTCGCCGATGACGCGTTCGCGGCCGGCCAGCGACCCACGAAGGCGCCGAGACGGCAGCCGACAGGGTTCGGTCTCATGGCCTACCGTGCGAGCAAGGGCGTCCGGTCGCCGACGCCATATTTGATGCTGTTCGGGATCAGCCTGTGGCTGGTCGCCTATTGGCTGCTCTGCGAGGGCCTGCAGCTTCCCCGGTTCGAGAAGATACCAGGCCCGATCACCATCCTGTCGGACTGGCTGTCCAGGACTCCCGCGCAGGGCACCTCCGTCTTCACGCCCGAATACTACCAACACATCTATGTGAGCTGCCGGCGCATCGCGATCGCCTTCTTCCTCGCGACGCTTCTCGGCGTGCCGCTCGGGCTCCTGATGGGCTGGTCGAAGACCATCAAGGACTACACCTTCCCGGTGCTCGAGACGCTGCGCCCGATCCCGATCATGGCGTGGGTGCCGCTCGCGATCCTGATGTTCTCGGGCTACGAGACCCCCGTCATCTTCCTGGCGACGCTCGCCTCGTTCTTCGCCACGACGCTCAACACCATGCTGGGCGTGCAGTCGATCGACGAATCTTACTTCCGCGCGGCCGGCTGCCTCGGCTCCAAGAAGTGGGACGTGTTCCGCCATGTCGTCGTGCCGGGCGCGCTGCCCTTCATCTTCACCGGGCTGCAGATCAGCGTCGGCGTCGCCTGGTTCTCGCTCGTCGCGGCCGAGATGGTCTCGGGCGATTACGGCCTGGGCTACCTGATCCTGTCTTCATACGTGAACAGCGTCACCGTCCCGATGGTGATCGGCATGCTCACGCTCGGCTTTGTCGGCTGGTTCTCCTCGGCGGCGGTCCGCTGGGTCGGCAACCGACTGATGCAGTGGCACGTCAAAGCGCTCGCGATGCAGGGCCGGTGAGGGGAACGACGATGCAAACCCAGCTCAATCATCCGGCCGGCGCCCCGGCTTCCAAAGGCGCCATCAGCATCCGCAACGTCACCAAGGTCTACGACCCCGACGGGGCGCAGGTGATGGCGGTGGACAACTGCTCCATGGAGATCGCGCCTGGCGAGGTCTGCATGATCGTCGGCCCCTCGGGGTGCGGGAAGACCACCCTGCTGAACGCGATCGCCGGCTTCCACTCGATTACCGGCGGCGAGATCCTGCTCGACGGCGTCCCGCTCTGCGGAGCGAAGAAGCCGCTCGCCGACCAGGGCTCCGATCGGATCGTGGTCTTCCAGAACGGCGCTCTGTTCCCGTGGAAGACCTTGGCCGAGAACGTCGCCTACGGCCCGATGGTGCAGGGCCGCTGGCCGAAAGCGGAGTGCGTTGAGCGCGCCAGAAGCGCGCTCAACGAAGCGGGTCTCGGCGCCGTCGCGGACAAGTATCCGGGCGAGGTGTCGTCCGGCATGGCGCGGCGCGCCGAGATCGTGCGCGCCCTCATCAACGAGCCGAAGGTCCTGCTGCTCGACGAGCCCTATCGCGCGATGGACGCTCTGACCAAGCAGATCATGCATGAAGCCCTGCTCGAGATGTACGACCGGACGAAGGTCACGATCTACTTCATCACGCATGATCTCGAGGAGGCGATCTTCCTCGGCGACCGGGTCTACGTCATGACCACGCGGCCCTGCCGGGTGAAGAAGGTGATCGACATCAACCTGCCGCGTCCGCGCGACTACCACACGCTGACGTCCGAGGCCTTCCGCCTACTCGTGAAGGAGGCCGACGAGGCCGTCCACGAAGAAGCGATCAAGGCCTTCCAGGCGGGCGAGCGCGAGATGGCCTGAGCGGCCTGAGCCCAGCCATCCAGCGCTTTATCCAAGGACATAAGAAAATGAGCGCCGTCACGACACTCGACCCCGCGGCCGCCCCGCCGCCTCCGGCTTTCCGCCGCCGCTCCAAGCTGGAGCGGACGCTCTCCAACGCCGCCTTCTGGAGGGGGCTCGCAGGCCTCCTCGTCTTCCTGCTGGTCTGGCAGGCGGGCGGCTTTCTCCACACCTCGCTGGGGATCGATGTTCCGTTCTTCAGCAAGCTTCCGGCCCCGACCGCCGTCGCGGCGGCGGCGTCCGAAGTGGTGGTGCAGTCCGGCTACTGGATGAGCTGGATCGAGAGCATCAAGCGCGTCATGATCGGCTTCCTGATCGCTCAGCTGATCGGCATCCCGTTCGGTCTCTTCCTCGCGGTGAACAAGTACTTCCGCGATATCTTCTTCCCGCCGTTCGAGATCCTGCGGCCGATCCCGCCGCTCGCCTGGGTTCCGGCGGCGCTGATCTTCTGGCCGACGAACGAGATGTCGATCATCTTCGTCACCTTCCTGGGCGCCTTCTTCACGATCGTGATCAACGTGCTCGGCGGCGCCCGGACGATCGACGTCCGCTATCTGCGGGCCGCGCAGTCCATGGGCGCCAACCAGTGGCACCTGTTCTCGCGGATCATCCTGCCCGGCACGCTGCCCTCGATCTTCACCGGCGCGGCGGTCGGCATGGGCATCACCTGGAACGTGGTGCTGGCGGCCGAGATGGTGTCGGGCGGCGGCTCGCAGTCCGGCGGCGGCTTGGGCTTCTTCATCTGGAGCTCGTACATGGGCGGCTCCATGGAGCACATCATCGTCGGCATGATCTCGATCGGCATTGCGGGCTACCTCTCGAGCGCCCTCATCCGCCTTCTCGGCGAACGCGTCATGCCCTGGCGGCGCGCCTTCTGAGCGTCCGCGCCCGTCATTCTCCAGGAGTTCGACCTATGGTCACGACCGTTCCGCAATCGGAAATCGACGTCCCCGCCAACGCGGCCGGGAAGAGCCGCGTAGAACTGAAGAACGTCTCGCGCGGCTTCGGCGAGGAGTGGGACCGCGAGGAGGTCATCAAGAACCTGACCTTCGAGATCAAGCCCGGCGACCTCACATGCATCGTCGGCCCGTCGGGCTGCGGCAAGTCCACGATCGTCAACCTGGTCGCGGGCTACGACACGCCGGAATCCGGCGAGATCCTCCTGAACGGCAGCCCCGTGCGGGGGCCGGGCAAGGATCGCATGGTGGTCTTCCAGGAAACGGCGCTGATGCCGTGGCAGACCACCTATGACAACGTCGTGTTCGGGCCGCTGCTGCGCGGCGAGGGCAGCCGCGCCGAGATCGACAAGGAGGCGCGGCGGCTGCTCGACCGCGTCGGCCTCGGCGACTTCAAGAAGAAGTATCCGTCGCAGCTGTCAGGCGGCATGCAGCGGCGCGCCGAGCTCGCCCGGGCCCTCATCAACAAGCCCGTGCTGCTGATCATGGACGAGCCGTTCCGCGGCCTCGACGCCATGTCCCGGCCGCTGATGCAGGAGTTCTTCCTGCGGCTGTTCGAGGAGAACCGGCGCACCAATCTGTTCGTCACCTCAGAGATCGAGGAGGCGATCTTCCTGGCCGACCGCCTGATCGTGCTGTCGAACCGCCCCGCCCAGGTGCGCGCGGTGATCGAGATTCCGCTGCCGCGGCCACGCCAGTTCCACATGATGAGCTCGCCAGAGGTGTTCGAGATCAAGCGGCAGGCGCTCGAGATCCTGCACGAGGAGGCGATGAAGAGCTTCCGCGGGCAGGGCGTCCGGGGCGAGCAGGCTCGGCCTCAGGCCCAGCCGTGACGGGGATCGGCCGAGGCGCGCGATGAGCGTTCTCGGCGTTCTCTTCTCGCGCGAGGCGATCATCGCGGTGGCGATCTGCGGCGCGCTCCTGTGCGTCGTAGGCTCGTTCCGGGCGGGTCGAAACGGTCCGGCCGGAGTCCTGGTGAAGACCGGCTACGCGTTGACGGGCGTCAGCATGCTGCTGATGATCGTGGCGGGGTTCATGTCCGGTCGCTGACGGCGAGTGTGCGTAAGAATGCTTGTCGTGGCGCAGTCTCTCGCCAAACGCTTCGGAGGAGCGCCGGCGCTCGGCGGCGTCTCCTTCCAGGCGAGGGCAGGCGAGATCGTCGGCCTGCTCGGGGCCAACGGGGCCGGCAAATCGACGACGATGCGGCTGCTCGCGGGCTATCTGAGGCCCGACGCAGGTTCGGCCTCCATCGCGGGACGCGACGTGGTCTCGGATCGTCTGGCCGCCCGCGCGGCCGTCGGATACCTGCCGGAATCGCCGACGGGATTTCCCGATCTCACGATCTCCGAGTTCCTCACCTTCGCCGCGGAGGCGCGCGGGCTCTTCGGCGCCGCGCGGCGCCGCGCCATCGAGCGCGCCGTGGACTTCGCGGATCTCGCCCTGGCGCTTGGCCGGCCTCTTGGCGCGCTTTCGCAGGGCTGGCGGCAGCGGGCGTGGATCGCGCAGGCGGTGGCGCATGACCCGCCGGCGCTCATCCTCGACGAGCCCACCACGGCGCTCGATCCGGAGCAGAAGGCGCGGCTGCGGGGCAGGCTCAAGGACGCCGCGCCCGGCAAGGCGATCCTGATCTCCACCCACATTCTCGAAGAGGCGGAGACGCTCTGCGACCGCGTCATCGTCTTCCGCGCGGGCCGCATCGTGGCGGATGCCCCGCTCGCCTCGCTCCTCGACGAGCGGGGACGGCTCGCCCCGGCTTACGCCGCGCTGAACGCAGCCGATGGCCGCTGATCCGGCCGTTCCGCGCCCGCCGTCCTGGCTGCAGGCGGCGCGCGCCGCGTTCCGCCACCAGCTGCGGTTGCTGGTCTATTCGCGGCTGACGCTGATCTTTCAGGTCGGCTTCCTGATCACGCTGCCGGTTTTCGTGTTCCTGATCGGCGATCTGTTCGCCGGGGACCGCGCCTCGCTCGACCTGATGCTGGCCTTCCTGCCATGGGTCGCGCTGATCTTCGTTCCGGCGCTCGCGATGCGGGCCTTCGCGGATCGGCCGCTCGACCGGGAGCGGGAGTTCCTCCTTACCCTCCCGCTGCCGCCGAGCGCGATCGCGGCGGGCGCATGGCTCGCCGGCGCCGTCGTGATGCTCGTCACGCTGCTCCTCACGACGCCGCTCGTCGCCACGCTGGCCTATCTGGGCGAGCCGGATTTCGGCGCCGTGGCGGCCGGTTATCTCGGCGCCGCCTGCCTGCTCGTCGCCTTCTATGCGATCGGCCTCTTCGCCTCGGCGCTGGCGCGCAGCGAGGTCGGCGCCTTCGTCATCGCGCTCGCCATGCTGTTCGTCCTGTTGCTGTTCGGCTGGGACGGCGTCGGCCGGCTGGCGCCGGGCTCCTCCACGGCGCGGCCCTTCGACGTCCTGGCGTTCGCCTCGCCGAAGTTCTGGCTCGACCAACTCGCGACCGGAGAGGTGCAGCTGAGGGCGCTCGCCTATTTCGCGCTTCTGACCGCGCTCGCGGTGGCGGGCGCCGCGGCGGCGTTGCGTAGGATCTCGATCTGCGGATAGCGGGCGTGGAAAGCGACGAGCATCTCGGTCACGTGGAACGGCCCGACCGCGCCGACCCTGAGCTTGCCCGTCTTCAGTTCGC
>NZ_JBJKEX010000082.1:0-10717 GCF_045505405.1 Hansschlegelia beijingensis
GGCGCGGCGGCGGATCGGCAGCTCGCGCGCTATGAGGCTGCGCTCGCCGCCGGAGAAGCCCCCGAGGCCGCCCTCAGGGGAGTCGTCCGGGCGATCGCCGAAGAAACGGTCAGCTAGCCTGCAGCCGGACTGATCGCGCAGCCGCTACGCGGGCGCGCGCTGCGACCGATCGAGCTGTTCCGGCAGCAGTCGACCCCGCCAGGCGCCGAAGCTGAAATTGCGATCGTTCTGGAACGAGTCGAGGCGGGCCCGGTTTAGCTAACTCCACGGAGGAGTTCGCCCATGTTCATGCACAACAAGCGACTGCAGTACACCGTCCGAGTTTCTGAGCCGAACCCGCAGCTCGCGCGCATGATCATGGAGCAGTTCGGCGGAGCTGACGGCGAGCTGGCGGCCGCTATGCGGTACTTCACCCAGGGCCTGGGTGAGGACGATCCGGGCCGCAAGGACATGCTGCTCGACATCGCGACCGAGGAGCTGAGCCACCTCGAGGTGGTCGGCTCGATCGTGACCATGCTCAACAAGGGGCTCAAGGCGCAGCTCGCCGAGGGCCAGATGAAGGAGGCCGAGCTCTACCAGATGATCGGCTCGAGCGGCACGTCCGCGAAGGAGTCGATCCTGTTCGGCGGCGCGCCGGCGCTCTGCGATTCGGCGGGCGTGCCCTGGACCGCAGCCTATGTGGACTCGCGTGGCGAACCGACCGTCGATCTCCGGTCGAACATCGCCGCGGAAGCCCGGGCCAAGATCGTCTACGAGCGGCTGATCAACATCACCGACGATCCCGGCGTGAAGGATGCGCTCGGCTTCCTGATGACGCGCGAGATCGCGCATCAGAAGTCGTTCGAGAAGGCGCTCTACGCGATCGAGAACAACTTCCCCACGGGCAAGCTTCCGGGCGTCGAGAAGTACGCCAGCATGTACGTCAACACCTCGCAGGGCGAGGGCGACGTGGACGGTCCGTGGAACTCGGGCGCGGAATGGGACCGCGTCGACGATCTGGCGCAGGTCATGCCGGCGGATGGCGGCGACGGCCTCGCGACCGTCAAGCTGGACGCGAAGGACAAGAAGGTCGCGGCCAAGATGGCCGAGCGCACGATGTCGGACCCGGCTTCCGATCCGACCACCGGCGCGGATCTCGGCGCGGGCCCCGGCGCCGGTCGCACCAAGAGCGGAGACATGGGCGGCGCGGCGAACATCCAGGAGGCGCCCGCCGTCGCCGAGGCGGCCGCGCGCAAGTAAAGCGCCAGCGGCGCGAGGACTGACGAGGCCCGCCGGTCGCCCGGCGGGCCTTTTTCATGGCCGGCGTCTCGCTGCGGACGACGTGCGTCGAGCGTTCGCTAACCGATGATGATCTGGTCTGGAGGGGGATGGTGCCCGGGGGCGGATTCGAACCACCGACACGCGGATTTTCAGTCCGCTGCTCTACCAACTGAGCTACCCGGGCCAAGGCGGAAGCGAGAGTCTCGCGGCCGTCTCGAAGCGGCCCTGCGTCGTCAGACGACGAGGCCGCCGCGGCTTATAGGGGGTCGGCCGGAGGGTGTCCAGCGCGGAGAGCGGCTTCGTGAATGGCGCCGCATCAATGCGTCGCGCCGCCGTCCTGCTCCGGCTCGTCGCTCTCCTGATCGTCGGCGGGCACCGCGTAGACGCCGCTGAGCCAGCGCGACAGATCGACGTCCGCGCAGCGCTTCGAGCAGAAGGGGTGAAAGGCCGCCGTCGACGTCTTCCGGCAGATCGGGCAGGGCCGGGGTTCGTAGGTCCGTTCTTCGGCCATTCGCTCAGGTCTTCGCTGACCAGCCCGCGTGGAGCGGGTAGCCCTCGCCGGCGAGAAGGCCCGCGGTCTCATGGAGCGGTAGGCCGACCACGGCCCCGTATGAGCCGGAGAGTTTCGAGACGAAGCTGCCGGCGAGGCCCTGGATGGCGTAGCCGCCGGCCTTGCCGCTCCACTCGCCGGAGGCGAGATAGCTCTCGATCTCGCGCTCGGACAGCCGCTTGAACCGCAGCCGGGTCTCGATCAGACGGCTCTTCAGGCCGCCTCTGCGGGTGACGAGGCAGATCGCGGTCGAGACGCGGTGCGCGCGCCCGGAAAGCAGCCGCAGGCAGTCTCCGGCCTCGTCCGGCGTTTCGGCCTTGGGCAGAATGCGGCGGCCGACGGCCACGACAGTATCGGCGGCGAGGATCAGCGCGCCGGAGAGCGCGGCGTCCTGCGCCGCGAGCCGCGCGCCTTCGCGCGCCTTCTCCTCGGCCAGGCGAAGCGCCAGGCTGCGGGGCCGTTCATTTCGGTGCGGAGTCTCGTCGAGCGAGGCCGGCAGCAGCGCATCCGGACGGACGCCGATCTGCTCCAGCAGAGCGAGCCTGCGAGGGCTCGCCGAGGCGAGGACGAGTTTGGGGCGGTCCTTCATGAGGCGCGCGACCGGACCAGCGTCTGGAGAGAAGCCGAAGCTCCGGCGGTCACTTGAACCGGTAGGTGATGCGGCCCTTGGTCAGGTCATAGGGCGTCATCTCAACCAGGATCTTGTCGCCGGCCAGAACGCGGATGCGGTTCTTGCGCATGCGGCCGGCCGTGTGGGCGATGATCTCGTGGTCGTTCTCGAGCTTCACACGGAAGGTTGCGTTCGGCAGAAGCTCGACGACGGTGCCCGGAAACTCGAGCAGCTCTTCTTTCGACATTTGGTCTCGATGGTGAGCGACGCCGAAGGCCCGGCGCCCGGGCGGCCGACATCAGACATGCGTTAGGATACGGCGTGATACCGGAAACGATGTGGTTTCACAACCGAGCCGCCGCAAGGCGTCTCGGACGCCTCACGCGCCACGACCGTCAGACCCGCGCCTTCCGGGGCGGCCTGAATCTGTCGCGAATGCGATTGGTGAGCGAGTCGCGCATCGCGCGATACGCGCCGAGCACCTGCTCCCGGCTGCCCCCGGCGGCGATCGTCGGGTCGAGCGTCGGCCAGTACTCGACCTCGACCGGCAGCCGCCGGGTAAGCTCGAGCGCCGCGTGATGGGCCTCCGGGGCAAGGCTGACGATCAGGTCGAAGTTGAGGTCTTCGAGATCCTCGAGCGTGTGCGGCTTGTGCTTGCCGAGCGTGAGGCCGACCTCCTCGAGGGCGGCCTCCACGAACGGGTCGGGGTCGCCGGGACGCACGCCCGCGGAGGCGACGTAGAGCGAGCGGCCGAAATAATGCCGCGCCAACGCCTCCGCGACGGGCGAGCGGATCACGTTCTGCCCGCACATGAAGAGCACCGACTGAGGGCGCTTGCCCTGATCGCCGCCCTCGTCCACCCGAGGTCAGCCCTTCCAGCTCAGGGCGCAGATCAGCGTGAAAAGGCGCCGCGCGGTGTCGTGGTCGCAGGTTATCTTGCCCTTCAGGCGTTCGCTCAGGACCTGCGCGCCTTCGTCGTGCAGACCGCGGCGGCCCATGTCGATCGCCTCGATGTGCGACGGGCTCGCGGTCTTGATCGCGGTGCGATAGCTCTCGCAGATCAGGAAGTAGTCCTTGAGGATCTTGAGGAACGGCGTCAGCGAGAGCAGGTGCGTGACGATCTCCTCGCCGGTCTCGCGCCGGATCTGCAGCGCGAGCTTGCGGTCCAGAAGCCCGACATGAAGCGCGAACGGCCCCTCGGCCTCCAGGCCCTGGGGGGCGAACTGGTTGTCCTCGACGAGATCGTAGATCGCCACCGCCCGCTCGTGCTCGACGTCCGGCGACGCGCGCCCGATCGACTTCTCGTCGAGCGTGACCGCGACGAGCCTGTGCTTGGGATCGGGCGCTGGCACCGGGCCGCTCCCTCAGCCGCCCGGGTTCATGCGGATCGCGACCGAGCGCGCATGGGCCTCAAGCCCTTCGGCCCGGCCGAGCGTCACGGCCGCGGGCCCGATCAGACGCAGCTGCTCGGGGCCGCACCGCAGGATCGAGGTCCGCTTGAGGAAGTCGAGCACGCCGAGGCCGGAGGCGAAACGCGCGGTGCGCGCGGTCGGCAGCACGTGGTTGGAGCCACCGACATAATCGCCGATCGCCTCGGGCGTGTGGCCGCCGAGGAAGATCGCCCCGGCGTGACGGATCGATTTCGCCAGCGCGTCGCCGTCCTCGGCGATGATCTCGAGATGCTCGGCGGCGATGCGGTTGGCGAGCGGCGCGGCGGCGCCGATGTCCGGGACCACGATGATCGCCCCGTAGTCGCGCCAGCTGGCCGCCGCGATGTCCTTGCGCGGCAGGGTGGTGAGCTGGCGCTCCACGGCGGCTTCGACTGCGTCGGCGAGCTCCGGATCGTCGGTGATGAGGATCGACTGCGCCGAGGCGTCGTGCTCGGCCTGCGCCAGCAGGTCGGCCGCGATCCAGTCCGGGTTGCCGGTATGGTCGGCGACGATCAGCACCTCGGACGGGCCAGCGATCATGTCGATTCCGACGGTCCCGAACACCCGGCGCTTGGCGGCCGCCACATAGGCGTTGCCCGGCCCGACGATCTTGGCGACCGGCTGCACCGTCTCGGTGCCATAGGCGAGCGCCCCAACCGCCTGCGCGCCGCCGATGCGGAACACCTCGTCGACGCCGGCGATCTCGGCGGCCGCCAGCACGAGGGGCGAAAGCGCGCCGTCCGGGGCGGGGACCACCATGGCGAGCCGCTCGACGCCCGCGACCTTGGCCGGAACCGCGTTCATCAGCACCGACGACGGATAGGCGGCGGTGCCGCCCGGCACGTAAAGCCCGACCGAGTCGACCGGGGTCCAACGGTGTCCGAGTTCGACGCCGATCGGATCCACATAGCTCTCATCGGCCGGCATCTGGCGGCGGTGATGCGCCTCGATCCGGTCGCGCGCGAGCGTCAGGGCGTCGAGCGCCTCGGCGTCGCAGGCCGCGCGGGCGGCGGCGATCTCGTCGGGCGCGACCCGGATGCCGACGGCCTCGAGGTCCACCCGGTCGAACCGGAGTGACAGGTCGATCAGGGCGGCGTCGCCGCGGGCCTTGACGTCGGCCAGGATCGTCGCGACGGCCTGGTCCACATCCTCGGAGACCTCGCGCTTCGTCGAAAGCAGGGCGTCGAAGCGCGCCGAAAAGTCATCGGCGGCGGCGGTCAGGCGGAGCGCCATTTCGGATCAGGCCTCGTCGGCTTCGTGGAGGGGAGGGGCTTTGGCGGCCCAGACGGGTCCGAGATCGGCGACCTGCGCCTCGATGCATTCGACCTCCAGGCGCAGGCAGGCGCCGCCCGAAAACAGCAGGTCGATCGCCCCGGAGGGCGGGTCGGCCGGGTCGAAGACGATGGTCAGCAGGTTCAGCACCGCCTCGGGGTTCGAGCGGTCGACGCCCTTCGCGCGGACGCGGGTGACCCGGTCGAAATGCGCCGCGGTGCGGCGGCGGCGGACTTCGCCCGGCGCCCGGCGGTCGGCGCGGTTGCCGACCATCGCCAGCCGCTGCTCGCCCGGCAGGTAGACCAGGTCGCCGACCTTCAGCACGAAATCCTGCAGATGCGCCGCGAGGACTTCGAGGTCCTCCGCGTCGAGTGCGGCAAGCTTGAGCGGCGCGTCGGCGGAATCTGACATCGGCTCGCAGGGGCTGATCGACCGGACGCGGCCGAGAGCGGGAGAGTTAGCGGGGCAAGGGGAGGCGGGCAAGCCACGCGCTGCGCCGTCATCGGCTCGCAGGCTCGGGAGTCGTCATGGCCTTCCGGACGATTGTGCGCCGGCCGGTATGGCGCTAAGGCCGTTTGTCTCTCCCGGAACCCGCCGAAAGCCAGTCGCCCGTGTCCGCGCACGCCACCGCCGCCCCGGCGAACTCTCCCCGCCGCGTTCTGTTCGCGAGCCTGATCGGCACGACGATCGAGTTCTTCGACTTCTACATCTACGCGACCGCGGCCGTGCTGGTGTTCCCGAAGCTGTTCTTCCCGAGCAGCGATCCGACCTCGGCGGTGCTGCAGTCCTTCGCGACCTTCGCGATCGCCTTCCTGGCGCGTCCGGTCGGCGCGGTGCTGTTCGGGCATTTCGGCGACCGTATCGGGCGCAAGGCGACGCTGGTCGCAGCGCTGATGACGATGGGCCTCTCGACCGTCGCGATCGGGCTGCTGCCGACCTATGCGCAGATCGGCGTCGCGGCGCCGTTGCTGCTCGCGCTGTTCCGGTTGGGCCAGGGGCTCGGACTTGGCGGCGAGTGGGGCGGCGCGGTGCTGCTAGCGACCGAGAACGCGCCTCCGGGCAAGGAGGCCTGGTACGGCATGTTCCCGCAGCTCGGCGCCCCGATCGGCTTCATCTGCTCCGCGGGCAGCTTCCTGCTGCTGGGCGCGTTGCTCACCGATGAGCAGTTCTTCTCCTATGGGTGGCGCATTCCCTTCGTGGCGAGCGCGCTGCTGGTGATCGTCGGCCTCTACGTCCGGCTCAAGATCACCGAGACGCCGGCCTTCCGCAAAGCGCTCGAGCGGCAGGAGCGGGTGCGGGTGCCGATGCTGACCGTCTTCCTCGAGCACACCGGGACGCTCGTGCTGGGCACCGTCGCGGCGATCGCGACCTTCGTGATCTTCTACCTCATGACAGTGTTCGCGCTGAGCTGGGGCACGAGCGTGCTGGGCTACGCGAAGGGCGAGTTCCTGCCGCTCCAGATGCTGGGCGTGGTGTTCTTCGGCGTCACCATCCCGATCGCGGCCAAGATGGCCGACCGGATCGGGACCGAACGCGCGCTGATCGGGGCGAGCCTCGCGATCTTCGCGTTCGGCTTCCTGTTCGAGCCGCTGTTCGGTTCCGGCGGCGTGGTCGGCGTGCTGCTCTTCCTGTCGATCGGCCTCGGCCTGATGGGCTTCACGTACGGGCCGCTCAGCGCAGCGCTTTCGGAGCTGTTCCCGACGGCCGTGCGCTACACCGGCGCCTCGCTCGCCTTCACGCTCGCCGGCATCCTGGGCGCGTCGCCGGCGCCCTACGCCGCGACCTATCTGGCGAGCGCCTACGGGCTCTCGGCGGTCGGCTACTACATGTCCGCCATGGCGCTCCTGAGCGCGGTCGCCTTCTGGCTCATCGGCCGCCGCCGGACCTTCCGGCTCGCGGTCGAGAACGGCTGAACGCGCGGTCCTCGCTATCCGCCGACCGCGGGCCCCCGCGGCGGCGGCGCAGGCTGAGTCTTCGGCTCGAACGGGCAGAGGTCATTGATCAGGCACGCCGGGCACTCGGGCTTGCGCGCCTTGCAGACATAGCGGCCGTGCAGGATCAGCCAGTGGTGAGCGTGCCTCCGGTAGCGCTCCGGCACCGTCTTCTCCAGGCCGAGCTCGACTTCGAGCGGCGTCTTCCCCGGCGCGAGGCGGGTGCGGTTCCCGACGCGGAACAGGTGCGTGTCGACCGCGATCGTCGGCTCTCCGAAAGCCGTGTTGAGCACCACGTTGGCGGTCTTGCGGCCGACGCCGGGCAGCATCTCCAGCGCCGTGCGTGACGGCGGCACCGCGCCGCCGTGCTCGTCGATCAGCTTCTGCGAGAGCGCGACCACGTTCTTCGCCTTGTTGCGGTAGAGGCCGATCGTCTTGATCAGCTCCCGCACCCGATCCTCGCCGAGCGCGACCATCTTTTCGGGCGTGGGGGCTTCGGCGAACAGTCTTCGGGTCGCCTTGTTGACGCCGGCGTCGGTCGCCTGAGCGGACAGGACGACCGCCACGAGCAACGTGTAGGCGTCCACATGCTCGAGCTCGCCCTTGGGCTCGGGGTCGCGCGCCTCGAACCGGCGGAATATTTCCTCGACAGTCGCAGGCGGCAGGCGCCGGGGCCGAGCCATGCGCTTCTCTGCGCTCGCGGCGGCCGGTTTTTTGCGGGGGGAGGACTGACGCTCTGGCATCGCAAGTCCTATACTTGGCTCATGAGCCGGGACGCCAGTCGCCCAGATCCCGAGAGCGAACTGTTCGCGGCGGTGATCACGCCACACCGCTCGCTGGGGCGGCGCGGCTTCATCATCGTGATGGCCGCCTTCGCACTGCTCTCGACCGCCCTCAGCATCCCCTTCTACCTGATGGGGGCGTGGCCGGTCGTGGGTTTCTTCGGTCTCGACGTGCTCGCGCTGTGGATCGCCTTCCGGCTGAACTTCGCGGAGGCGCGCGCCTGCGAGCAGGTGGCGCTGAGCTATGTGGAGCTTCTGATCCGGCGCGTTCCGCGTCGTGGCCCGAGCGCCGAGTGGCGCTTCAACCCGCTCTGGGTGCGGCTCGAGACCGAGACGGACGAGGACTTCGGGATGACGCGTCTCGCCGTCAGGCAGCGCAATGATCGCATCGATGTCGGCGGCGCCCTTTCTCCTCATGAGCGGGCGGAATTCGCGGACGCGTTCGGCCGGGCGCTCGCCAGCGCCAAGGCGGGCCCGCGCACTGCCCCTTAGACCAAGGAAGACATTCCGGAACGGATTCCGCGGCCGGGCGTTTTCACGTCACGACGGCGCGTAATCGGGAGCGAGCCGACGTTTCCCACCCAACCCCGAATAGTTCTCGCCGCAAAGGATGACGAGAAATGGAAGGGCCACTCATCGGCATTTTGATCACCATTCTGGTGATCTTCTTGGTTCTCTATCTCATCGGAATGCTGCCGATCGACGGCCGGGCGAAGCAGATCATCCGGATCATCGTCATCATCATCGGCATCATCTCGCTGCTGAAGTATCTCGCGGTGTTCTGATCCGCGAGCTTAGCAGACCGTCAGGCGCGCCCGCTCGATAGCCACGAGCGGCGCGCCTCGTCGTTCCACCAGAGCTGCTCCCAGCGCAGCGCATCGCCGACGATCAGGTCGAGGTCGGCGTGCTGCGGACGCCAGCCAAGAATGTCCCGGATCAGGCTGGCGTCGGCCACCGAGACGTAGGGGTCTCCGTCGCGCGGCGGCTTCTCCGTGACCGGGAAGTCGTTTCCGGAGACGCGCCGGACCGCGTCCAAGACCTGCCGGACCGAAAAACCCCAGCCGTAGCCGCAGTTAAGCGTCTGGCTCGCGCCGCCCTCGCGCAGGTGCCGGAGCGCGGCCAGATGCGCCTCGGCCAGATCCGACACATGGATGTAGTCGCGCACGCCCGTGCCGTCGGGCGTCGGCAGGTCGGTCCCGAAGATCGACAGGCCGTCGTTCAGCCCGAGCGCGGCCCGGGTGGCCACGGTGATGAGGTTCGACGCGCCAGGCGAGCGCTGCCCCGACCGCAGCCGATGGTCGGCGCCCGCGACGTTGAAATAGCGCAGCGCCACATAGGACAGGTCGTGCGCCGCCGCCCCGTCGCGCAGGACGCGCTCGGACATCAGCTTCGAAGCCCCATAGGGGGAAGCCGGGTCGGTCGGGGCGTCCTCGGAAGTCGGCGTAGGTGGCGCGAGCCCGTAGACCGCCGCGGTGGATGAGAAGATCACGCGACTCACGCCGGCGTCGGTGAGCGCCGCCAGCAGCGAGGTCGTCTTGGCGGTGTTGGCGGTGTAGTAGCCGAACGGATCGCGCACCGACTCCGGCGCCGAGATCCGGGCTGCGAAATGCACCACCGCGTCGATGGCGTGGGTCGCCGCAAGCTCGAGCACGAGCGCGCGATCGGCGACGTCGCCGACCACGAGTGGCACGTCGCCCGGCACGGCTTCGCGGAAGCCCGTCGAGAGGTTGTCCAGCACCACCACAGACTCGCCCGCGTCGCGCAGAGCGAGAACCATGTGCGAGCCGATATAGCCGGCGCCGCCGGTGATGAGCACCGTCATGTCGTCCCCTTCCGCGGGCCGAGCCGCCAGCGCCGCACCCTAGCGCGACGGCATTTCCATTTCATTGCGACGATCGAGGGCGTGCGCGGAGCCCGGGCGCCGATGATCGGACGATAACGATTGATTCACGATGCTTGCGTTATTTTGCGGTGAGGTTCGCGACGCCGAGGAGCGCAGGGCGCATGCCACACGCCAACCGGCCCGGCGCCGGCGGTTCTGACGATCGCTGGTGGCGGGGCCTGGCGGCTCGGTCGACGCTGTGCCTGGGCGGGGCGCTCGCGCTCGTCGCCGCCGCCGTCATCATCACGAGCGGGCTCTATCTCCGCGACGCGGCGATCGCGTCGATCGAGCGCGACCTCGCGGTCGCCGCCCAGCGACTTGCGACTGCGATCCAGCAGGACGTGACGCCCGCGCGTTTCAACCAGCTCAGCGAAGCCGCAGCCCTCGACTACGGCTATGTGGTCGGCCTCGATGGCGCGATTCTCGCCGGCGTGCCGCCTTCGGCCGCGTCGGCCTCGTCGCCTGACACGCTTTCCGACTCCCTCCAGGCGGGAGCCGCGGCGCTGATCGTCGAGCGCGGCTTCGCCCATGCGGCGGCTCCCGCCATGCTGTCCGACGGAAGCCCCGTCACCGTTTACGCCGGACGCTCCCTAAGTGAGGCGTACGCCGCGATGCGCGGGATGATCGCGCGGGCCTCGCTGGCCGCACTCGCCTTGCTCGCCGTGCTTCTCCCGCTCGCCGCGTTGCTGATCGACCGTGTCGCGGCCCCGCTGCGCGCGCTGACGCGCGCCGTGACCCGTCCCGGCGCTGCCGAGGATGAATTGCGGCGCGCCGGCGACCGGCGGGACGAGATCGGGGCGCTTGCGAGGGCGCATCTGTCGATCGCCCGCAATCTGGCCGAGAACGCCGACGCGCTGCACCGGCTGACCTTCGATGATCCCCTGACCCGCCTGCCGAACCGCGGCAGCCTGACGAGCCGCCTGACCGCGGCGCTGCAGGTCGGCCGCAAGCTGGCGCTGCTGCGGGTCGAGGTCGTGGGTCTCGCCCGCGTCGCGGCCGG
>NZ_JBJKEX010000083.1:0-10370 GCF_045505405.1 Hansschlegelia beijingensis
GCCAAGCGCGTCGTCGACCGGGCCGACCCCGAGCGTGACCCGGCTTCCGCTTCTTGGCGGCCGCCCGGCTCCCGCATCGATCCGGGCGAGCACGCTCCGCAGCGCGCCCAGCGTTTCCTCCGCCGCGCCCATGTCGTTCCCGCCGCCTGAAAGTTCCTGTTTTGTTCTTATGGAATCCTCCCGGGAGACGAGTCAACCGACTCCCTCGGACGGTAGTGTCTCAGTTTGAATTTCGGGCCGGCCAGGTGGGCTCAGCCGGTCTTGGTCATCGCCCGTCTGAGCCCGTCAGCTTCGCCGTGAAGGGCGCTTATAGTGCCCTGCAGAACAAGGCTCCGGCGAAGGTGGGGCGTGCCGTCGTCGCCTTGCCGCTCTGCCTCCGCTATGTCGTCGAGAGACCTGACAAGCAGGGCTGTGAGTTCGTCGATCCGTCGCTCGATCTCAGCGAGCTTGGCTTTGGCGGTCGCGTTCATCGCGACCAAAGAGCGGAGAGGCCCGGAGGGTTCCCTGTCGTGAGCGCACGAAAAAGCCCGGCGCGGGGCCGGGCTATATCGTAGGCCAGAGAGCCGCAATCGCGCGGCATGCGCTCTCTAGATCATTCATGCGCCTCACGTTCGCGGTCGGCGCGGCGAACACTTCCCCGTGCTGCACGTCTATGGACAAGCAAAGGCGGTTTGCCGGCGTCCGATCAGACTGGTTGTTCTGGTCGAGGAGCCGTCGAGCCAACGTCGCCACGTACAGACCCATCTCTCTCCGGCGAGCCAAAGCCGCATCTGTTTCGGCGTCGGATTGAGTCATCCTCAGCACCGCGTATCCGATCTGCCCTTGGCCCCGCTGTTCTCCGTGTACAATCAAATCGGCTCTTACGGAAACCTCGACCTCCGAAAGAGTAAGCCGCTCCTGCTGGGTAGGAGCGGCGTGAAAATCATAGATTCCGAGCTGGTTTGCCATGCCTTGGATGGCCCGCAGGACTTCAATGGACTGGCGCGCGTCATCTCTCCGTAGAGTGCTTTCGGCGGCGTCACCGGCACGCTGCTGAAACATTTCGTCTGCGGTTGTTAGAGGGCGAAGGCTCCTAACAGGATCTGCCAGGTAAGCGCAGATAGGACCCCGCGCATCGCGGTAACGGATGATTGGAGGAATTTGTGGACTTTTGGCTCTGCGAATGATTCCGATTCTAGCGGTGTCCGACGACACCATGAAAAGCGCCAAGTCGTTTGCTGAGATACGAGGCGTTGGACGTTCAGGAATAGGAAGGCGAGCCATGGACGAATTCCTTGCCACCGCGAACTTGGGCAACGGCCGCAGCATCCACGTCGCGACGCTTTCTCGTCATACGATCAAAGAATCAGGCGCGGACCATCTAGGGTTTAGTGGATACTTCGTTTTTGAAACCGAAGACAATCCGGGTCGCACAGGTATCAACATCCTTGGGAAGGCGATCTCGTTTGAGGCCGCCATGCGTCTCGTCGACATCTGGCGGCTGAGGCCGGCAGAGGCTTAGGCCGCCCGCTTTTTGTATGGTCCGCGCTTCCCCGGCTTCTTAACCCGCGCGTCGATTAGGCTGACGATCCACTCCATGTCGCGAGCGGTGTCCGCGATCCCTGCCGCCATGGCGGGCGTGACGCGCAGCGTCTTGTGGATGCGGCAGAAGTTATAGAACACGAAGTAGAGCGACAGCGCGTGAATGTGGTTGTCGATCTTCTTTGAGAAGGCGTTCGTCAGGCGCGTGAAGCGGCGCAGGCCCATGCGGATCGTTAGGTTCGCGCGCTCCACATAGGACGTGGAGACGTGCGCCTTGTCCGGGTTGCCGGTGATCCGGGTCTTCTGGATGCCAATGCACTCGGCGGGGCTGTAGCGGCCCTTGGCGCTCTCCGGAACCGCGCCGTACATCTTCACCAGCATGGCGTAATCGATATCGCCGCCGAAGGCGCCAGCGACCGCATCGAGATAGGTGCGGTTGCCGTCCGTGGTGAGCTGCATCCGGCCTTCGCAACGCTCCTGAACGTCCGCCATCAGGAAGTTGGCGGACTGCGCGTCGCGCTCGCCGACGATGTAGGAGATGATGAGCTTGCTGTCGGCGTCGAGCGCAGTCCACGTCCACACGTCGCCTGCCGCGTAAGGCGCGTCCTTGGCGGCCCCTACGTTGCGCTCCTTGGCGTAGCAGAACGACCAAATCTCGTCGCACTGGACGCGCTTCGCCTGGACGCCGCGAACCGCCTCATAGTGATAGGCGGCGCACGCCTCGCCAGCCTCAACAAGCAGCTTCGTCACCGTGTTGATCGACACGTCCGCAACGCGGGAGATCGACCGCATGGACGACCCCTCCACCAGCATGGAGAGGATCTGGACGCGCTTGGCGAGGGGCAGCTTGTTCATACCCAAGATCGTAGCGGCACATATCCTTAGCGTCAAGCATAAATGTTCAGTTCGATTCCCGGCACAATCGTTCCTGCGATAGATAGCGGCGCTACTAGGCTATGAAAACCTGAAAAAACCCGGCACAGTTGGCGTTCTGCGCCGGATTGGGCCGGTGATCACGCAAAGGGAGCGCCACTTTGGCTCTAAGTCAGGAAATGCGCAGGCTGCGCGCCAAATGGCTGACGAACACGGGATGGCCAAAGCGCCTGGACTATATCGAGCTAAAGGGAATTCGAGGGTGGACGGGGCAGCGCTTCAATCTCGACTTCCCAATAATGGCCATTGTCGGGGAGAATGGCTCCGGCAAAAGCACTATTCTGCAATGCGCAGCGTCGGTCTATGCAACTAGTGAACAGGTGACACGGTCGCGCTACGCGACAAAATCCGAGTACGCCTCCGATTTTTTTCCGGACACCGCATGGGAGAAGATCAGAAACGCCTCGATTGCTTACTCGCTACGCGAGGGCATGGATCGTTACACCGATAGCGTCCGAAAGCCCGGCGAACGATGGCGTGGGAATCCAGAGCGGAGATCTAGAGCAGTAGAGTACATCGACCTTAGCCGTATCGTTCCGATAAGCGTGCGCCGCGGTTACGCTCGGATTGCCAAACCTCAGTTTAAAGAAGCCGCATCCCAAGAATTCGATCAATATCGGCTAGGTCGATTCAGTCAGATCATGGGGCGTCAGTACGATCTTGCTAAAATGGCTGCAACTGACGCCGACCCCGAAAGGACGGTTTCAGTTCTCACTGAAAAAGACATTTCCTATTCTGGCTTCCACAGCGGAGCCGGCGAAACGACAATCGCAGAGTTTTTAGAAGCTGACTTCCCCAAGTACGGGCTTGTGTTGATCGACGAAGTCGAAACATCTTTACACCCTCGAGCTCAGAGAAGGTTGGTGAGAGATCTAGCCGAAAGGTGCAGGGAGCGAGAATTACAGATCGTCATTACAACGCACTCGCCGTATGTACTTGATGAACTTCCGCTAGAAGCGCGAGCTTATATCATTAAGAGAAGTGGATCGGCTCGCGAGATCGTCTATGGGGTAAGCTCTGAATTTGCTATGTCGAAAATGGATGACGTTGCTCATACTGAGTGTGATTTGTTTGTTGAAGACGAAAGGGCTGCAACTCTAGTAACGGAAATACTGACCTACCACAGGCCTAATCTGGTTCATAGGTGTCGGACAGTACCATATGGTGCGGCATCGGTAGGGCGCGCTTTGGGTATCATGAACTCACAGAACAGGTGGCCCAGACCAACATGCGTCTTCCTTGACGCCGATGCAGAACCCGCGGCCGGGTGCACAAATCTCCCTGGCAAGGGCGCTCCAGAAATAGAGGTGTTCGGAAAGATTGGACAACAGGAAGTATCCGCTGTTTCGACTAGGACAGGCCGACAATTCTCGGACGTAGCCGATGCCCTAGCGCAGGCGACAGCATTGGATGATCACCACGAATGGGTGCGTTATGCTGCGAGCAAACTGCTTTTGAGTAGTGACACGCTTTGGCAAGCCATGTGCGCCGATTGGGCTTCAAGCCTTCATCCTGAGGAGGCCAACAAAATCATCACCCCGATCGAGGATGTTCTAACGGCCTAACGGTCACTTCCCCCACCGCTTAGCCGCCGCCTTCCTTGCGGCTTCCGCGCGCTGCTCAGGCGTAAGCTTGGCGGCGCGCGCGGCCCCGCCCTTGCGGCCCATTTCCTGAGCGGCCTTGTCCTTGCCGGTGTCGCGCGGGGCGTCCTCCGCTTCCTCGCCGGTCGCGATGCGGGCGACACGGATGGCGTTGCCGATCACGTCGGCGGGGCGCTTCTCGCCTTTAGGTCCGGTAGGCATGGGTCACTTTCTTACGTCGTCCGCACGTGGCGCACAGGCCCAGACTACGCCGGAACTCCCGCGTGGTCGCCAGTGCGTTCGTTATGTGCTTCGTGCGGTAGCGGCGCACAAGGAGCGCGATCCTGTCCGAGATGCAGTCGTCGCAGACCGCCGCCGGGGCGATGCACGTCAGGTAGCCGTTGATCTCGTCCGCTATCATGCGGGCATTCTACCGCCCAAGGGAATCAGCGGCTACGGCGGTCAAGCGGCATTAAAATTCAAACTGAGACACTACCCCTCGGACGTAAGGCGCCGGCTGCGTTCTCCCGGATTGCTTCTTCGGCCGTTACGGCTTAGCGGATCGAAGCCTCCGGCGGAGAGATCGATGGAGTTCATTCGTCACGCGTTGGACGGCGTCGTCGAAATACGCCCGCGTCTCGTTCCGGATTCGCGCGGCAGCTTCTTTGAGAGCTTCCGGCGCTCCGCCTTCGAGGCGGAGGGACTGATCGGCGATTTCGTACAGACCAACCGGTCGCGCTCCCACGCCGCCGGAACAGTGCGGGGCCTGCACTACCAGCTCGCGCCCTCCGCGCAGGGCAAGCTCGTCTCCGTGGTCCGCGGCGCGGTGTTCGACGTGGCTGTCGATCTGAGGCGGAGCTCGCCGACCTTCGGAAAACATGTCGCGGTGACGCTCACCGCCGCGTCGGGCGCGGAGCTGCACATTCCGCCGGGCTTCGCGCACGGCTTTTGCACGCTCGAGCCCGACACCGAGGTGCTTTACGCCGTCACCAGCTATTATGCGCCGGAGCGAGAGCGCGCGATCTTCTGGGCCGATCCGGCGCTCGGCATCGACTGGCCGACGCCGCCCGACGGGGCCCGGCTCTCCGACAAGGATCTGCGCGCGCCGCTGCTCGCCGACGCCCCAGACCTCTTCTGAGCCACAGGGATCCATCCCCGATGCCGCCCCGCCTCAAGGACGCACGTATCCTCGTCACGGGCGGCGCCGGCTTCATCGGCTCGGCCGTGGTGCGACGGCTGCTCGGCGCGACCGAGGCTTCGGTGATCAATGTCGACGCGCTGACCTATGCGGCGAACCTCGCATCGCTGCCGGGCGCTGCGGAGAACCCGCGCTACGCCTTCGAGAAAACCGACATCCGCGACCCGGCGGCGATGCGCCAGGCGTTCGAGCGCCACCGGCCGACCGCCGTGATGCATCTTGCGGCGGAGACCCATGTCGACCGGTCGATCGACAGCCCCAAAGCCTTCGTCGAGACCAACATGGTCGGGACCTTCGTGCTGCTGGAGGAGACGCTGCGTCACTTCCGCAGCCTGGATCCGGCGGAGCGCGCGGCCTTCCGGCTGCTGCACGTCTCGACCGACGAGGTGTTCGGATCGCTCGGACCGACCGGCCTCTTCCACGAGACGACCCCCTATCGGCCGAGCTCTCCCTATTCGGCGTCGAAGGCCGGCGCCGACCATCTGGTGCGGGCCTGGCGGGAAACCTTCGGGCTCCCGACGCTCGTCACCAACTGCTCCAACAATTTCGGCCCTTACCATTTTCCGGAGAAGATGATCCCGCTGATGATCCTGCGCGGGCTCGAAGGCGCCGAACTGCCCGTCTATGGTTCGGGCCGCAACGTTCGCGACTGGCTCTATGTCGAGGACCACGCCGAAGCTCTCATCCTGGCATTGGAGTGCGGCCTCCCGGGAGAGACCTACAATGTCGGGGCGCGCTGCGAGCGGACCAACATCGCCGTCGTGGAGGCGGTCTGTGACCTGCTCGACGCCCTGGCGCCGCCCCTCGGGCACAGCCGCCGGGACCTGATCCGCTTCGTCGAGGACCGACCGGGGCACGACGCGCGCTATGCGATCGACCCATCCAAGATCGAGCGGGAGCTTGGCTGGCGTCCACGCGAAAGCTTCGAGAGCGGGCTTGAGAAGACGGTGCGGTGGTATCTCGCGAACCGCGCCTGGTGGGAGCCGCTGCTGAGGCGCGCCGCGGATGGCGGCGACGCTCTCGCCCGCCGGGGCCTTCGGTGACCGCGATCCTGGTCACAGGGGGCCGGGGCCAGCTGGGCTCGGCGCTTCGCCGCCATTCCTGGCCGGACGAGGTCCGGCTGTTCGCCCCCGCCCGGGACGAGCTCGATCTCTTCGACCCTGCGGCCGTGGCGGCCTTTCTGCGCGAGCGCAGGGTCGCCGCCATCGTGAACGCCGCCGCCTACACGGCCGTCGATCGGGCCGAGACCGAAATCGCGGCCGCGTTCGCCGCCAATGCGCAGATTCCCGCCGTCCTCGCCGAGGCCGCGCGACAAGCAGACGCCGCCCTGCTGCATGTCTCGACGGACTACGTGTTCGACGGGAAATCCGCCCGCCCGTACGACGTCGGCGATCCGGTCAACCCCCTCAACGTCTATGGGTCGAGCAAGGCCGCCGGAGAGCTCGCGGCGCTTCACGCTCCGCGCGCGGCCGTGGTGCGCGCCTCATGGCTCGTCGGCCGCGACGGGGCGAATTTCGTTCGGACCATGCTGCGGCTCGCGAGCGAACGCAGCGTCGTGCGCGTGGTCGCGGACCAGCGCGGCGCCCCGACGATCGCCGCGGACCTCGCCGACGCGCTCGCAACGATCGCGCTCAGAATGGCGGCCGATCGCTCCGCGCCCCCCGGCGTCTTTCACTTCGCGAACGCCGGCGTCACGACCTGGCGCGACTTCGCGGCCGCGATCTTTGCGGAAGGCGCCCGACGAGGTCTCTCGGCGCCGAGGCTCGAGGCCATCACGACGACGGAGTACGGCGCGGCCGCCCGCAGGCCGGCGCATTCCCTGCTCTCGACGCGTCGGCTCGAACAGGACTACGGAATCAAGCCCCGCCCATGGATCGAGGGGCTTACCGGGCTGATCGGCGACATCATCGGAGACGACGCGTGAAGGGCATCGTGCTCGCCGGCGGCGCCGGCACCCGCCTTCATCCCGCGACGCTCGCGGTGAACAAGCAACTGCTGCCCGTCTACGACAAGCCGATGATCTACTACCCGCTGTCGGTGCTGCTGCTGGCCGGCATAAGGGAGATCCTGCTGATCTCCTCGCCCGAGTCGATGGAGAGCTACCGCAGGCTGCTCGGGACCGGGGAGGCCTACGGGATCGAACTGAGCTACGCCGAGCAGCCGCGCCCGGAGGGCATCGCGCAGGCCTTCGTGATCGGCCGCGACTTCATCGGAGGCGACTGCGCGGCGCTGGTGCTGGGAGACAACATCTTCTTCAGCGCCAATCTGCGCGAGCAGCTCCGGGCGATCGTGGAACGGCGGCGTGGCGCCACGATCTTCGCCTACCATGTGGACCAGCCGGAACGGTACGGCGTGGTGGAGATCGGCTCGGGCGACGAGGTGGTCGACATCGTCGAGAAGCCGAAATCTCCCCGTTCCAACTGGGCCGTGACGGGGCTCTATTTCTACGACAACCAGGTGCTCGACATCGCCGCCGGCCTGCGCCCCTCGGCGCGAGGCGAACTCGAGATCACCGACGTCAACAAGGCCTATCTCGCCCGCGGCCAGCTCACCGTGGAGCGCCTCGGCCGGGGCGCCGCGTGGCTCGACACCGGCACGCATGACAGCCTGCTGGAAGCCGGCGAATTCGTCCGCACGCTGCAGCGCCGTCAGGGACTGGCGATCGCCTGTCTCGAGGAGATCGCGTTCCAGAACGGCTTCATCGATCTCGCCGCCCTCGAAGCGCGGGGCCGGATGTTCGAGAAGACCGCCTACGGGGCATATCTCCTTCGCCTCGCTCAGGGCGGCGGAGATGGCTGAACGCCCTCCTCATGCGCCCGGAGGTTCACGCGCCTGGCGTCCGGGACGTCTTGCAAAAACGCGCGACCTTCTCTAGAACCCGCCCGAACGCGGCGGCCCCTTCCGCCGCTTTTCGCCATTCTATGACGCGAGGCGCTGCAGCGCGGCCGGCGTCTTGAGGACTGACCGATGAAGATCCGTAATTCGCTCAAGTCGCTGCGCAACCGGCACCGCGACAACCGCATCGTCCGCCGCAAGGGCCGCGTCTACATCATCAACAAGACGCAGAAGCGCTACAAGGCGCGCCAGGGCTGATCGTGCGGCCGCTTTGACGCGGCCTGGTCGCACGTTAAGCTCGACGGCATGATCCGATACGGACTTGCCGTCAGCGTCCTGCTTCTTCAGCTCGGAGCGGCTTACGCGGCCGAGCCTGAACTCGCGCCCGCAGATCCCCCCACGCCGCCAGCTCCGGCAGCGCCGGAGCCGCGCGATTCGGCCGTGAAGGGTGAAGCGCTCGACGAATTGCTCGTCCAGCTCGCGAAGGCGGACGAGCCGGGCGCGGCGAAGCGCATCGCCGCGGCCGTCCAGGCGCTGTGGCGCCGTACCGGCAGCGACACGATCGACCTCCTGCTGACGCGCTCGACCCAGGCCCAGCGGCAGTCGAAGATCGACATCGCCATCAAGCTCATGGACGAAGTGGTGAGCCTCAAGCCCGAGTTCGCGGAGGGCTGGAACCGCCGGGCGACCCTGCACTTCGTGGCCAAGGACTACGATGCGGCGATGCTCGACATTCGCGAGACGCTGGCGCGGGAGCCCCGGCATTTCGGCGCCTGGCTCGGCCTCGGCCGCATCCTCGAGGATGCCGATCTCGACGCGAAGGCGCTCGCCGCCTACCGCCGCGTCCTCGAGATCTATCCGCAGATCGAGGGTCTGAAGAAGCGGGTGGACGATCTAGCCCTGAAAGTCGAGGGCCAGCCGATCTGATCGCGGAGCCCGAAGCAGCTTCAGGCGTGGCCGGCTTCGGGAGCGAGCTTGGCGAGATCGATGCCGATCTTGGCCAGCGCGCGTTCGTATTTCGTGTCGGCCTCGTCACCGAACACCAGGGCGCGATCGGCCGGGCAGTTCAGCCACCCGTTCGCCTGGATCTCGTTTTCGAGCTGGCCCGGCGCCCAGCCGGCATAGCCCAGCGCGAGCAGCGCCCGCTCCGGGCCGTCCCCGCGCGCGATCGCCTTCAGGATGTCGAGGGTGGCGGTCAGACAGATCCCGTCGTCGATGGGAAGCGTCGAATCCTCGATCATGAAATCCGCCGAATGCAGGACGAAGCCGCGGCCCGATTCGACAGGGCCGCCGCGCAGGATCTGGATCGCGCCCGCCTTCTCCGGCAGCCTTATCTCCTCGCCCGCGGTGATGATGTCGAGTTGCACCAGAAGGTCCGGGAAACTGATATGCGGCGCCGGCTTGTTGACCACGATGCCCATCGCGCCCTCGGCCGAATGGGCGCAGACGTAAATGACCGTGCGGGCGAACCGGTCGTCCGCCAGGGTGGGCATCGCGACGAGCACCTGGCCGTCGAGATAGCCCGAGGCGTCGGTGCGGTTGGCCTGATTTCTTCGGAGCATCTGGGGCATGGGCGAAGAGTATGTGGCCTCTGAAGCTTTTGGAAGGCGGTCGAAGCCATGCCTCGCGCCGCGACGTCGAACCTTCGTCGCGAGGCCGTGAATTGGCCGCCGCTCACGAGAACCTATTTTGGGGCGACATGTTCCGAAGTCTCCTCCTGCCGCTCGCCTTTTCGCTCCTCACGGCGCCAGCCCTGGCGGAGCCGGTATCGCCTTGGATCCCCGACACCGGCGCCGGGTTTCGTCTTGTGGACGGCGGCATGAAGGATGGGGCCCGTCTGGCCGCGGTTCAGATCGCCCTCGAACCCGGCTGGAAAACCTACTGGAGGCAGCCCGGCGCCAGCGGCGTGCCGCCGCGCTTCGATTTCTCGAAATCCGAGAACGTCGAATCCGCCTCGGTCTCCTACCCCGCTCCGGAACGGAACGCGGATGAGGACGGGGTGACGAATGTCTATCACGGCGTCGTAACGCTCCCGGTCCACGTCCGGCCCGTTGATCCGGCCGCGCCCGTGACCCTTCGCGTGGTGGCGGACTACGGGGTGTGTGAACGGATCTGCGTGCCGGCGCACACGGAGGCTGAGCTCGAGCTCGCCCCCGACGGCGGCCGGGCGGGTCCGGCGCGCGACGAGGTTCTGGCCGCGGGGTGGCCATCTCGGTCCGACGGCCGGAGCGGCCGTGAGCGGTCTGATCACGTTCGAGGGCGAAAGTCCGGCGGTGCGCCTTGGCGTCGTCAGCTCGCCAATG
>NZ_JBJKEX010000084.1:0-10156 GCF_045505405.1 Hansschlegelia beijingensis
CGCGCGCCGCGATCTCCGAGCTTGCGCGCGCCGAACCGGAGCGGACCGCGGCGTGGTCAGGCCGCAGCGACATCCGGGCGGCGATCGCCGAACTCGACCGTCATCTCTACGACAACAAGGCCGCTCCGCTCCCCGATCTCCGGCGGCTCGCACGGGCGATCGCCTCGGCGCGGCGCAGCGCCGCGACCAAAGGGGACGCGGCCCGCTCGGGCCTTGCGCCGCTGGACGGACCGAAGCTCGAGAACAAGCCTCAGACCGGGCGGCCCTTCGCCCGCATGGCGTCGATGCTCCACGGGCCCGGACCGGCGAACACGAGATAGAAGAAGACGAAGCAGAACAGGATCGCCGCGTCGCCTCCGTTCAGCACCGGATAGAAGCTCTTCGGCGCGTGGGCCATGAAGTACGCGACCGCCATCTGCCCCGACAGCAGGAACGCGACGGGGCGGGTGAAGAGGCCGAGCGCGAGCAACAGGCCTCCGAACAGCTCCAGCCCGCCGGCCGTGGCGGAGAGCGCCGTCAACGGGTTGGGATAGGCGGCCGGAAACCCGATGAGCTTCATCGTTCCGTGGGTGATGAACAGCAGCGCGGACATGATCCGCAGGATGCTGAGGACGTAGGGCGCCCAGCGGGCCGATGCGGCGGGAATCATTGGCGACGATCCTTTCTCGCGACGAAACAGCGGACCGTGAACTTGCAGTTCCGAGACAGCCTTGGCGAGGCGCCGTCCCCATCACTTTGCGGTTCCTCGACGGCGTCCGGCCAAAGCGCGGGCGCTCGCCGCCTGGCCGCGCCAGGCTTCGAACAGCGCCTCGATTGTCGGGTTCGCCTGTGAGCGACCGCCGCCCTCAGCGGCCGCCGGACAGCGCTTCGGCCATCGTACGGCCCACGAGATGGGCGCTGGCGGCGATGCGGGCGCCGGCGCGCTCCAGGGCCGCCGCCTTGGCGGCCGCGTCTCCGGACCCGCCGGACGTCAGAGCTCCCGCATGGCCCATGCGACGCTCGCGCGGCGCGTGGATCCCGACGACCAGCGCCACGATCGGCTTGGCTGGCCTTTCCTGCGCGATGAAGTCGGCGACCTCTTCTTCCTCGAAGCCGCCGATCTCCCCGATCAGCACGACGCCCTTGGTCTCGTCGTCGGCGAGGAACAGCTCGAGGCAATCACGCATCGACATGCCATGCACCGGATCGCCGCCCACGCCCACGGTGGTGGACTGCCCCAGGCCGGCCTCGGTCAGTTGCGCGACCACCTCGCTGGTGAGCGAGGCGGAGCGCGAGACGACGCCGACGCCGCCGGGCCGCTCCGACCCCGTCGCCATGACGCCGAGCTTGCAGATTCCGGGCGCGAGCACGCCCTGCGAGTTGGCGCCGACGAGCCGTGTGCCGGAGCCCTTCAGGGCGTCCCGCACCCGCACCATGTCGAGCACAGGGACCCGCTCCGTCACTGTCACGACCAGCGGGATCTCGGCTTCGATGGCCTCGATCATCGCCGCGGCCGCATTGGCAGGGGGCACGAAGACGATGCTGGCGTTCGCTCCGGTCTCGCTCCGGGCGTCCGCGACCCGGTCATAGACGGGCAGGCCGAGATGCGTGCGGCCGCCCTTGCCGGGCGTGACGCCGGCGACGACCTGGGTGCCGTATTCGATCATCTGCGCGACGTGGTGGCTGCCGGCCCAGCCGGTCATCCCCTGGCACAGCACGCGCGTGTCACGGTCGAGGAGGATCGCCATCTCAGGTCCTCCCCGCCGCGACGGCGACAGCTTGTTCCGCAGCCGTCCCCATGTCCGGCGCTTCTATGACGTGGCAGCCGAAGTTTGCGAGCCGGTAGCGCCCGAGGTCGGCGTTGAGGCCGGCGAGGCGGACCACGATCGGCAGCTTGCGGCCCGACTTGCGCAGCGCGATGCCAAGGCCTTCGGCGATCGTGTCGCAGGATTGCATGCCGCCGCCATGCACGTTCATCAGCAGGGTGCGGATTTTCGGATTGTCGAGCAGCAGCGCGAAGCCGTGCGCGATGTCGAGGCTGCGCGCGGTGGTTCGGATGTCCATGAAGTTCGCCGGCCGCCCGCCGGCGCGATGCACCATGTCGAGCGTCGCGAGGCCCAGCCCGGCGCCGTTGGAGACAATGCCGATGTCGCCGTCGAGCTGGACGAAATTGAGCTGGTTGCGGTGCGCGCTCAGCTTCAGCCGTTCGGCCTCGGCCTCGTCGCGCAACGAGGCGAGCTCCGGGTGACGGAACAGGGCGTTGTCGTCGATCGCCATCTTGACGTCGATCGCCTTGAGCTCGCCGGAGGCCGTGACCGCCAGCGGGTTGATCTCGATAAGGCTGGCGTCGAGCTCCACGAAGGCGCGCCTCAACCCCTCGACGAGATCACAACCACGCTCGAGGGTCGCTCCCTCCAGGCCGAGTCGGCCGAGGAAGCCGGAGAGCTCCGCGCGATCGGCAGGACCGCTGACGGGCAGGCTCAGTCGTTCGCAGCGCAGGTCGCCTCGGCGCTCGCGCTCCTCGATCCCCTCGCCCCCTTCGGGACTGCCGATGACGACAAGTCCGGCGGTCCTGAGATCGATCAGCAGCGTCAGGTAGAGCGACCGCGCGATCGCGACCCCCTCCTCCACATAGACGCGCCGGACGATCAGGCCTTCGTCTTCGGTCTGGGCGGTCGCGAGCCGCTGTCCCAGCATCGAGGCGGCGGCCGAACGTACCGTGGCCGGCCCTTGAACCATGCGCACGCCGCCTGCCTGCAGCCGGTCGCCGGCGAGGACCTGCGCCTTCACCGCGAGCGGGGTGACCGCAAGGTCACGGGCGATCGCCTCCGCCTCATCGGGCGTGAACGCGACCCCGCCGCGAGGCGTGGGCAATCCGTAGTCGGCCAGCAGCCGCTTCGCCTGGAATTCGTGGAGTCGCATGGCGCGACAAGTCCCTCCATCGGGCGCCTGGGCAGCGCTCTTTGGTATACCCGATGATCCCGAGCGCCAAGTCGCCCAAGGGCGGACGCTCGCGGCCGTTCAGTCGAAGATGTCGCCGTGCTCCTCGACGTAGCGCGCAAGCCCAAGCGTGTGCTCCCGCGAACGGCGTTCCGCTCCGTCCACGTCCCGGCGCTCCAGCGCTTCGATGATCGCCAGATGGTCGTCCATCGAGCGCGTCGCGCGGTCGTCGCGGCCGATCGTAATCTGCCGAATGCCGCGGACATGCATGAGGATGTTCGACGTGATCTCGAGCAGCACGTGCGAGCCGCTGAGCCTGATGAGAGTCTGGTGGAACTGGATGTTGGCGGCTGAATACTCGCTCAGGTAATCGGCCGGCCTGTGCGTCTCGTTGAAGCCCTCGAAAAGCTTGCGGAGCTTGCCGATGTCGGAGTCGCTCGCCTTCTGGGCGGCAAGGCGGGCCGCCATGCTCTCCAGCGCGGCCCAGGCCTCGATCATCTCGGTGACTTCGCGCCGCGTCTTCTTCAGAACCATGATGCCGCGGCGGGGCATCGACTTCACGAATCCCTCCTGCTCCAGCATGGCGATCGCCTCGCGGACGGGCGTGCGGCTCACGCCCAGGCGCTCCGAAAGCTGGCGCTCGTCAAGCCAGGTGGGATCCTCCGAGGAGTAGATGTCCATGTTGACGATGGCTTGCTTGAGCGCGGCGTAGACCCTCGTCTTGTAGGTCTCTTCAGGCGCAAAACGCTCGAGAACGAGTTCGTCGTGCGGGTCGTCCTCGACAGGCCAGCGCAACGGTGTTCTCAAAGCATTCACTCCCCGGACAACTCTGACCGCCTACTTTGCATACCAGAGCGATGCGCTGTGGCGAAGTTTCATACCGCCGCAGACTAAAGACTGAGAGAACGGCCCGGACGACGACCGATGGTTTTCCGGGGCCCGGCGCCGTCATCGCGCCGAGGATCGATCGCCCTTGATGCTGAAAGGCCTCCGGCGGGGATCGCCGAAGGCCTTTCGGACCGAGCGGTCGGGCGGCGGGGCTCGCCCGACGTCAGACGGCTGGCGCGCTCCGCGGCGCTGCGGCGTCCTGCGTCTCGATCTGCGCATTGGCCACCACGCTGCGGCGCCAGGGCTTGAGGACGAGGATCGCAAGCAGCGAAGCGAGGATGTTCGCCGCGGCCGCCACGAGGAACACGCCGTCCCACGAGCCGCTGGACTGCTGCAGGATGTTGGCGAACGGCACCAGGAGAGCCGCAGTGCCCTTCGCCGTGTAGAGCAGGCCGGCGTTGGTGGTCGCGAACTTGGAGCCGAACGTGTCGGTGCAGGTCGACGGGAACAGCGAGTAGATCTCGCCCCAGGCGAAGAACACCAGGCCCGTCAGGATGACGAACATCACCGGGTCATGGCCGTAGAGGTACAGCAGGTAGATGCCCACGCCCTCGAAGCCGAACGCGATGAACATCGTGTTCTCACGGCCGATCCTGTCGGAGATCCAGCCGAAGAACGGACGGGTGAGGCCGTTGAGGATGCGGTCGATCGTGGCCGCGAAGGTCACGGTCGTCATGGTGAGGCCGGCGAGCGTGACGTCGATCTTGTCGATGTGGAAGTCGGCCGCGATCGGCTTCAGGTTCGCGGTGACCATCAGGCCGCCCGCGCCCACGGCGACGAACATCAGGTACATCAGCCAGAAGATCGGGTGCTTGAGCACTTCGCCGGGGCTGTAGTTCCGCCGCGACTGGACGATGTTGTGGCTCACCACCGGAACCGGAACCTGGCCGGTCATCGGGCCGACGAGGAAGATGGCGGCGATCATGATGATCACGGCCTGGCCGATGCCGAAATTGATGAACGCGGCCTGGAAGCCCGAATTGGCGATCATCGCCTGGATCGGGGCGACGGTCAGCGCCGAGCCCGCGCCGAAGCCGGCGGCCGTGATGCCGGCGGCGAGGCCGCGCTTGTCCGGGAACCACTTCAGAGCGTTGCCGACGCAGGTGCCATAGACGGCGCCCGCGCCGATGCCCGCGACCACCTGGCCGATATAGAAGCCGGTGAGCGACGTCGCGTAGCCGTTGATCACCCAGCCGACGCCGCAAAGCACGCCGCCGAACATGACGACGGAGCGCGGCCCGTATTTGTCGACGAACCAGCCTTCGACCGGGACGAGCCAGGTCTCGAACAGCACGAACAGCGTGAACGCCCACTGGATGGCGGCGCGGTCCCAGCCGAAGGTCTTCTGGATGTCGGTGACGAAGAACGTCCAGCCATATTGCAGGTTGGCGATCATCACCATGCAGAGCACGCCGACGGCGAGCTGGGTCCAGCGATAGGCGTCGCTGACCCGGGGCGCTTGGCCCCCAGTCTCAGAAACAGTCATTTCCTACCCCTTAAGCTTTCGCTTTTGCCGAGCGGTCAACGCCACCCTTGGAGGCATCCTGGTATGCCTAATGCCAGGAGGGCAAGCGCCAAAACCCACAACCACACATTTCCGTGAGCGTCCGCAAGGCAGAAAATAGGGCGATCACATTGTGGCGATTGAGGAAAAAAAATCGGCGTGGAGGTTGAAAAAAATCTTCGGCTCAGGGCGAGAAACAGGCTCCCCGTATCCCGGGGGTTGGGACGGCGCGGCCGCCTCAACCAGACTCAGACGTAGCCCGATCGCTCATGAGAGCGTGCGGAGCGCTCGAGATATTCCGGCTGGCGCCTCAGGGCGTTAGGGCGGTGAGCCGCAGCCCGCACTGCAGCGAAAACGGAGCGCGTTGGCGCCGCAGCGCTCGTTGACAGGCCGATTCGTGGCATGCCAGCTATTCGAAGGCCGGACGCGGACGCGCGATATTCCAAGGCGCTCAACAGGCCTCCTCGTCGGCGCATTCGACTTAAGTCTGCCGACTGGACGCGGACAGGCGAACTGACGGCGCTTTTCCCGCGACGCCATTCCGCTTAAAGGCTGGCACACCAGTGCAACGGCATAGCAATCGGCCCGGGACGGGAGGAGAAGACGTTATGAGCAAGGCTCTCGAAGGGGTCCGGATCCTGGACTTCACCCATGTCCAGTCGGGCCCGACCTGCACCCAATTGCTCGCCTGGTTCGGCGCGGACGTCATCAAGGTGGAGCGCCCGGGCGCCGGCGACGCCACCCGTCAGCAGCTCCAGGACATCCCGGACGTGGACAGCCTCTATTTCACGATGCTGAACCACAACAAGCGCTCGATCACGATCGACACCAAGAGCCCCAAGGGCAAGGAAGTGCTCTGGCGGCTCGTGAAGGAGTGCGACGTCCTGGTCGAGAACTTCGCGCCCGGCGCGCTCGACCGGATGGGCTTCTCCTGGGAGAAGCTGCACGAGGCCAACCCGAAACTGATCGTCGCCTCCGTCAAGGGCTTCGGCCCCGGCCGCTATCAGGACTGCAAGGTCTATGAGAACGTCGCGCAGTGCGCCGGCGGCTCGGCCTCGACGACCGGCTTCCGCGACGGCGTTCCGATGGTCACCGGCGCGCAGATCGGCGATTCCGGCACCGGCCTCCATCTCGCGCTCGGCATCGTGACGGCGCTCTACCACCGCACCCACTCGGGCGTGGGCCAGAAGGTGGACTGCGCGATGCAGGACGCCGTGCTGAACCTCTGCCGCGTCAAGCTGCGTGACCAGCAGCGCCTCGAGCGCGGCCCGCTCAAGGAATACAGCCAGTTCGGAGAGGGCGTGCCGTTCGGCGACGCCGTCCCGCGCGCCGGCAACGACTCCGGCGGCGGCCAGCCCGGCCGCATCCTGAAGTGCAAGGGCTGGGAGCACGACCCCAACGCCTACATCTACTTCATCACCCAGGCCGCGGTGTGGGAGCCGATCTGCGACATCATCGGCGAGCCGAGCTGGAAGACGGACCCGAACTACGCCACGCCGAAGGCGCGTCTGCCGCATCTGAACGAGATCTTCACGCGCATCGAGGCGTGGACGATGAAGCACGACAAGTTCGAGGCGATGGACATCCTCAACGAGTACGACATCCCCTGCGGACCGATCCTCTCGATGAAGGAGATCGCCGAGGACGAGGCGCTGCGCGCCAATGGCACCGTGGTCGAGGTCGATCATCCGACGCGCGGCAAGTATCTGTCGGTCGGCAGCCCCATCAAGCTGTCGAACAGCCCGGTCGAGGTCGTCCGCTCGCCCCTGCTCGGCGAGCACACCGAGGAGATCCTTCGCGAGGTTCTCGGCTATGACGACAACGAACTCGCCGAGATCGAAGGGTCGGGCGCCTGCGGCCGCGTGACCAAGCTCGCGGCGGAGTAAGGCTGCCAGCGTGTTAACTGAAGCCCTGCCGCCCCGGCGGCAGGGCTTCTTCTGCGGCGGCCGAAAGCCGTCGTCTCAGCTACCGTCTGACGGGTAGGCCGAGATCACAAGGCTGACGCCGGACGCCCCGACGACCGCCGCAACGTCTGCCGGGATCTCTGCGCTCCGCGAGATCCTGTCTGCGGGAAAGAGAAACGCTACATCGAGCGTAGCCGCCCCGATGGCGCCGGACGCGATGAGTCGCCGGATCGCTTCGCCGTGACGACGGAAGAACGCCGCGACGCCCTTCCAGCCATCGTCGTCTGACAGAACATACTTGGCGTAAGCGCGCCCAGTGGCTCTGTGTCGCCCGCAGTCGTATGGCGGCGTTGACACCTCGACCTTGATTTCGGCCCGAGACAGGGTGATGTCGGTCAGCCACAGCACGGCGTCGGCTGGTTCGAGCGCATCCACGTTCTAAACCCTTCGGCCGTCGTCATAGTCGGCGCATTCGATCAGCGCCGAGAATCGCGGAGAGACTCGATGCGGATCGTCGTTCACGGCCAACAGGCTTTTGGCAAGGCGGTGCTCGAGGCGCTGCTGGCTCGCGGCGAAGAGGTCGTCGCGGTCTATGTCGCCCCCGAGAAGGAGGGCCAGAAGGCCGACCCGCTGAAGGAGGCCGCTCTCGCCGCCGGGCTCGAAGTCCGGCAGCCCTCCTCCTACAAGGACGAGGCGGTGGCGGAAGAGTTCCGCGCCTTGAAGCCCGACCTCCAGGTCATGGCCTTCGTCACGCTGTTCGTGCCGTCGAGCTTCCTCAACATCCCGACGCACGGCTCGATCCAGTACCACCCGTCCCTGCTGCCGGCCTATCGCGGCGCGTCGGCGATCAACTGGCCGATCATCAAGGGCGAGACGGAGACCGGGCTCTCGATCTTCTGGCCCGATGACGGCCTCGACACCGGCGACGTGCTTCTGCAGAAGACCACCCCGATCGGCCCCGAGGATACGCTCGGCTCCGTCTATTTCGATCACCTGTTCCCGATGGGCGTCGAGGCGATCCTCGAAGCCGTCGACCTCGTGAAGGCGGGCAAGGCGCCGCGCATCAAGCAGGACGAAAGCCGGGCGACCTATGAGGGCCTCTGCCGCAAGGGCAACGCCCGGATCGACTGGGGCAAGCCGTGGCAGCAGATCGACCGGCTGATCCGGGGGTGCAACCCCTCCCCCGGCGCCTGGACGACCCTCGGCGGCCAGGTCCTCAAGATCCTGGACGCCAGGCCTCTGCCCGCCAAGACGCCCAAGGACATCGGCGGCAAGCTCGGCGAGGTCGTGGCTGTCGAGCAGGACGGGTTTGTGGTCGTGTGCGCCGATGGGCGGTTCCGGGTGACGCGCGTCCAGCCGGAGGGCGAAGCGAAAGCGCCAGCGGCCGATTGGGCCCGGGCTGCGGGACTCGAGCCCGGGGCGCGATTCGACGCCTGAGGGCCACGACTTCCGCGCCCGCCGTCAGGACGAGTCCAGGGCGACCGGCCAAGCGACTCGGCGGTCGGCGTGAGCCGAGCGGGACGCTGGCGTCAGCGCCCCAAAACCCTTCGAGTTCAGCCGACCTTTCGTCGCCTTCAGTGGACGGTCGGTTCACGGACGAGGACCGCGCCGCCTCCGCGCCCCTTCCGCCGGCCGTGGAGCGGTCGGCAGTCCCCGCCCTCGGTCTCCGCCCCCTGACGCTCCCTCGGGCCCTGCAGCCTCGTGGAAGGCCGCGGAACGGAAGCCATGACGCGAGGCGCCCGCCACTTCCTCAAAGCGCATCAGCAGGCCGCGCCTGCGGCCCGCCGTCGTGCGGCGGCGACGAGTCATCGAGACTGATAAGAGGATTTCAGATCAACGCCATGAATGGCGGAAGTGGCGCGCCCTACGGGAGTCGAACCCGTCTCTCCAGCGTGAAAGGCTGACGTCCTAACCGATAGACGAAGGGCGCGGCGGGGGGACGTATAGGGGGGTTGCCGGGCCTGGGCAAGCCAGAAGCTCCGGCGCGGTGCTCAGAGGCCGAAGAGCCGCAGCACCGGGGCCGCAAAAGCGTGGACGCCAGCCAGGACGACCTTCCACAGGGCCACCATGATCCCGAAGCTGGCCGTGGTCGACAGCCAGCCGATCGCGATCGCCACCCCGTCGGCTTCGAGCATGCCAAGCGCGAACGCCGAGATCGCCACGGCAGGCGGCATGTTGCCGAAGGGAATCGGCAGGAAGAGAATCAGCGACAGCGCGAAGCAGGCCGCTCCGGTGAACCGGTCGGCCACCGGGGTGGTCAGCAGCTGCGCGCGCGGCTTCAGGAGCCGCTCCAGCCGCTTGACCCAGGGGACGACCTTCGCGGTGAGCGCGCCGAAGTCCTCGCGGCGCATGGACCGCTTGGTGATGAAACTGGGCAGCCACAGCACGGAGCGGCCGATCATCAGCTGAAAGGCGATGAACACCAGCGGCGCGCCGAGGACCGCCGAGGTCCCGGGGGGCATCGGCAGGGCGTTCGGAAGCGCGAACACCAGCAGCAGGGCTCCGAAGGCCCGGTCGCCGAACGCCTCCAGAATCGCCCCGACGCTGACCCGCTCGACTTCGCCTTCGCTCAGCCGCTGCAGGACCTCCGAGAAACCTCCTCCCGCCAGTTGCGGCTGGTCGCCTGCCTCGAGGGGTTCACTGCGTGCGGGGTCGGACAATGGAGCTCTTCAGATGATGCTGTGGGGAAGGTCGACGCTAGCCTGCGAAGATGTCGACAGTTGGCGCGTTCACACTTCGCGGGCAAGCGCGCGCTCATGCACAAGCGCGTCAAAACTCCGCGCGCGCGGCGTCCACCACCCGAAGGCACACACGCTCGGAACCACCCCAGCGGTCGATCGTCAGGGAGCCGGCCGCATGGATCCGCGCGCCCCGGCTCGCGAGCAGCGCCCGGCCCAGATCGGTCTCGGCCGCCCGGAAGGCCATCGCGCCCACGGAGGCG
>NZ_JBJKEX010000085.1:0-10147 GCF_045505405.1 Hansschlegelia beijingensis
ACATGCCGCACAAGGTGCATGAGGCCGGCGACCGCGGTTTCCGGGCCCGACATGGGGCGCGCACGGCGGCCGGCGGGCGATCCTCAGGAGCGGGCGGCGTCGCTGTCCAGAAGCGCTTCAACCGCCCCGATCGCGAGTTCGAGGTCCGCGATCTTCGCGAGCATGTTGTCGGTCGGAAGAACGCCGGCCTTGGCGGCCGACTGCAGGATCTTCACCTGTTCCTCTTCCATGCGCTGAAGAAGCGCTTCGTATTCCTTCACGGGGGAGATCCTTCACCTTCTGGCCGCCTGACGGGCCTGGTCGCCGGTTCTAGCTGAACCACAGGTTCGCCGCCACGCCCCGGACGCCGGGCGACCATGCGGCTCCAGCCCACGCAGCGGCCGATGGGTCAGCGCGGCCGATGGGTCAGCGCCTCCGGCGGCGCCGCGCCGTCGCCGGCCGGCGTTGACGCTGGGCGGCGGCTTAACCGACTGCTGAGACTATTTTTATGTAAAAGGCGAAACTTGCGCCGAGGGTACCTAAATACGTGTCTGCTGGGAAGAGGCGGCGCACGTGGATCGATCCGAAGAGGCGCGCATCGACGCGCTACGCCGTCTGGGAATTCTCGGCACGGCGCCGAGCGAGAGTTTCGACCGCATCACCCGCCTGGCCAGCCGGATATTCGGCCTGCCGATCGCCGCGGTGTCGCTGACGGACGCTGACCGTCAGTGGTTCAAGTCGCGCGTCGGGGTCGAACATTGGGAGATTCCGCGCGAGAAGGCGTCATGCGCCGAGGTCGCGGAAAGCGCCGACCTCGTCCTGATACGCGATTTCCAGAAAAGCGCCCGCTATCGGGACAGCCTGCTCGGCGTCTCCGGGGTGCGCTTCTACGCCGGCGCGCCGCTCGTCACCCGCGAGGGACACGGGCTCGGTGCGCTCTGCGTTCTGGGGACGGAGCCGCGCGACGTCACGGACGAGGAGATCTCGGCGCTGAAGGATCTCGCGGCCATGGTCATGTCGCAGATCGAGATGCACCACGCCTTCGGCCGGATCGATCCCGCGAGCGGGCTGCCGAACCGGAACCAGTTCTTCGAGGATCTGGAGGACATGGCGCGCGAACATGCCGGCGAGCGCCGCCATGCGGTCCTGATCGACCTGCTCGCCAGCGAGGAGCTGACCAACCTTCTGCGGATCGCGGGCCCGTTCGCGACCGACGAAGTCGCCGCCCTGTCGAGCAGATTGATCCGGGAAGTCCTCCCGGACGCGAAGCTCTACCATGTCGGCGCCACCCAGTTCGTCTATGTCGCGGAGAGCGACCGGACCGAGGACGTCTCGAGGCTGGCGGAGGGCGTGCGGTCGGCTCTCTCGGGCGGCGCACGGCTCGTCGGGGGCGCCTTCGCGGCCAATCCGAGCCTCGGCGTCGCGCCTTTCCGCCTCGCCCAGGTCTCGGCGGGCGACGTCCTGCGGATGGCCCTCAGCGCCAGCCAGGACGCCCGCGGACACGGGTCGCTCGGTGTCTACAGCAAGTCGCTCGACGACGAGCATCGTCGGCGTTTCACGCTGATCGAGAAGCTGCGATCCGCCCTCGCGACGGGGGAGGGGCTTTCGCTCGTCTATCAGCCGCGCGTGGACCTGCGGTCCGGCGCGTGCGTCGCCGTTGAGGCTCTGCTGCGCTGGACCGACCCCGAGCTTGGAGCCGTCTCTCCGGGGGAGTTCATCCCGCTGGCCGAGAAGACGACGCTGGCGCGCGGGATCACGGAGTGGGTGGTGAACGCGGCGGTCTCGCAGATCGTCGAGTGGCGCTCGCGCGGGATCGGCGTCTCGGTTTCGCTGAACATCAGCGCGACGAACCTGGCGGAGCCAGACTTCGCGGAGCGCGTGATCGCCCGTCTTGCCGAAGCCGACCTGCCGGCGTCGGCGATCGAGATCGAACTGACCGAGAGCGCTGCCCTTTCGAACGGCGAGGCGGCGCTCGCCCAGCTGGACAGGCTCGCTGCAGCGGGGCTCCGGATCGCGATCGACGACTTCGGCGCCGGCTACAGCAGCCTGTCCTATCTGGAGCGGCTCCCGGCCAGCGTGCTCAAGATCGACCGTTCGTTCGTCGGCCATCTCGAGAAGGAGCCGCGAGCCCGCACCCTGGTCGGAACGATGATCACGATGGGGCATGATCTCGGCTACCGGGTCGTGGCCGAGGGCGTCGAGACGGACTACGTCTATGGCTTCCTGGCGGAGCAAGACTGCGATGAGGCGCAGGGCTATCTGATGTCCCGGCCGCTTGCTCCCGAGGCGTTCGCGGACTGGTTCGCCCTCCGCCACGCGACGTCCGGCCGGCCCTGACCTCAGGGCGAATGATGGCGTGCGCGGACGCCCGGCCCCGGACCGGGCTTTTCCGGGCCGCTTGGTGAAGTCGCCCCAGCGACCTAAATCCCTGATATGCAAACCATCCGCAGCGCCATCAGACATCAAGTGCACAGCCTCGTCGGGCATGGCTCCGGTGAAGCTCCCGCGCCTTCGCCGCCCACCGATCATGGTCTGTTCGGGCCGGATTCCGTGACCTGGCGGGTGCACCGCGACTTCACGTCGATGATGATCGGCGGCGTCAGCTCGCTGCTGCTCCAGATGCTCCACCCCGGGGCGCTGGGCGGGGTCTGGGATCATTCGAACTTCCGGCGGGACATGTCCGGCCGCCTGCGCCGGACCGCCCAGTTCATCTCCGGCACGACCTATGGCTCGACCGATCAGGCGCTGAGGCTGATCGAGCGGGTGCGCCACGTCCACGAGCGTGTCCATGGCGAGCTTCCGGACGGCACGCCCTATCGCGCAAGCGACCCGGCGCTGCTGACATGGGTCCATGTCGCGGAGGTCCGTTCCTTTCTGAGCTCGTATCTCAGATACCGGAACCCCTCTCTGTCGGCCGCGGAGCAGGACCGCTACTTCACCGAGACGGCGATCATCGCCCGCCATCTCGGCGCGACCGCCGTCCCGACGACGCGGCTCGAGGTCGAGGCCTATCTTCGGGAAATACGGCCCGACCTCAGATGGGATCGGCGGACCCGGCAGGTGGCCCGCGCGCTCCTCTCGCAGCCCTCGGAGAATCCGGCTCTGGCGCCGTTCAGCTCCCTCATGCTGGGCGCGGGCGTCGATCTGCTCCCGGCTTGGGCGGCCGAGATGCACGGGTTCCGTGTTCCCGCGCGAAGGAAGAGAGCGATCAGGGCAGGGGCCCTGGGCACGGCCGCCATCGTCCGGTGGGCGCTTCGGGAGGAAGGAGCCGCCGCGGCGCCGGCCTAGTCCTCAGGGCGCCCCGTTTTCGTAAGAGGTGCGAGATACCGGGGAGCTAGCTCGCCGCCGGGCTACGCTCGACCGCCTCCGCCAGTCGCACCAGGTAGTCGTGGGTCGCCTGGCCAAGGGGGTTGGCGCCTTTGTGCGGCACCAACGGATCCGGTTCCATGAGCGATCTCGCCCGCTGCCTGAGCCCTGACGCGAACTCCGCCCGCGCCTCCTCGGACAGTCGATCGATCGCGACGGTCTCGGCGAGGAACGAGTCTATGTCGGCCTCGATAACGCCTCCGCCGATGACCGCGAACCTGAGAGCGCGCGAGTATGCGGAGGCGGTCAGCCCGGCGATGTCTGGTGTTGCCATCCGACAAGTATTGGTTTGACGGCAAGATTCCGCCACACAATCGGCGCCCAGATGACGCTATCAAAAAGGCGTAAACGGCCAGTCGGCCCTACCCTGACGTGCAAGCCGGACAGGCCGAAGAGGCGCTCGCGCCCGTCCCGAACGACGGGAAGGGCGCTCAGGCTGGGGCTCGGGCGCCCCGGGCTGGAGACGGCCGGTCAGTGAGCAGCGTGACCGGCGTCCAGCCGCTGCTGCAGCCTTGCGCTCAGTCGGTCTGCGACCGCGGCGAAGAACACCTTCTGGCGTTGCAGTTCGTCGCCCTCGGGATGCCCCCGGCGGGGCTCTGCGCAGGCTTCGAGGCGGATGATCGCCGAATCGAGCCTTTCGAACAGCGAGTCCGCGAAGCGCTCGACATTCACGGTCGGATGCTCGACCGCCTCGGCGACCCCGTCGACGAAGGCCTCCACCCGCTCGTCGAGATCCGGCGTTCCCGAACCGGCGTAGCGCGCGGCCTGCTCGGCCGCGAGCTCCATGATCTCGCCCACGCTGATCGTGCTCATGGGGTCACCTCCATCGTCGCCTGATCAAGCCCCGATGGAACCCCCGGATGGTTTACGGTTCCTTACCGACTGGGGCGCCCGGTCGCCCGGGCACCGGATTCGACCTCAGGTGCGCCAAGGGTGCGAGGGCAGTTCGGTCAGCCCGAGCGCCTGCGCGCCCGCGAGCGCGACCGCGTGGTCGTTCTCGACCGAGCTGCCGCTGACGCCGATCGCGCCGACCATCACGCCGTTCTCGTCAACGATCGGCAGGCCGCCCGGGAAGGTGATCAGCCCGCCATTCGAATGCTCGATGCCGTAGAGCGAGCCGCCGGGCCGGGAGAGCTTGCCGATCTCGCCGGTCGGCATTCCGAAGAACACGGCGGTCTTGGCCTTCTTGATCGCGATGTCGATGCTGCCGACCCAGGCGTCGTCCATCCGGCGGAAGGCCTTGAGGTCGGCGCCTGAATCCACCACCGCGATGCACATGAAGGTGTCGATCTCGCGGGCCTTCTCGACGGCCCTCGCGATCGCCCGCTCGGCGTTCTCGATCGTGACGTGCATGGGGTGCTCCTTCTCGCAGTGATGCGCGCGAGATAGGGCGGGGGCGTCGCGCTTCGAGCCGAAGCCCGAAGACGTGACCGCCGGCGACGAGCGCAGCCGCCGACGGAGCTATGAAGCAGCGCGCGTAGCCGCTAGGCGAGGGGGCTCGCGCCCCGCCGGTCCGGGTGGGGAGAGAGGCCGCCTCGGCCCGCTCCCCCGGAGGTCAGAACAGCAGGCTCAGCGCATGGTCGACCGTGCCGCCGTCGCCGACGAGGTTCTCGAGGACCGTGCCCTCACCGAGCAGATGGCCGACGCCGAGGCCGTCATTGTTGGTGAGGTCGGAGAGGATGCCGCCCGGTCCGGCGATGTCCTTGAGGACCTCGCCGACAGTGCCGCCGTCGGCGGACGTCAGGTCATCAAGGACGCCGCTGTTGCCGAAGATGTCTCCGAGAACGGTTTTGCCATCGCCCGCGGCCCCGACGAGGCCGAGCGGATCGGGACTGTTAAGCAGATCGTCCAGGACGCCTCCGGGGCCGCTGATGTCCTCGAGCGCCGTGCTCAGAAGATCGCCCAATTGCCCTGTCAAACTCATGCCTGTCTCCATTGTCGTTGCACATCGGCGCGGGACCGCGTCCGACGGCGCGGAGTAGCGCGCGCCCTTCGTCCGGGCCGCCCCAAGAGGGCCTTCCGGGCGCAGCGCCGCGCCTCCGTGCCGACGCAAACAGAGCGCTCTCTGGAATTCTTCTGTTTCGCGTCTGGCATGCCTTGCGCCTTTTGGCGCAGGGGTCTAAGCCTCCGCGCCGGGGACCCCCTCGCTGCGTGGCACTGCCGCGCGGCGAAGGCTCGCTGGCGCAATGGCTTAGGCGGAGCGGCGGAGGCGAAGAGGCGATGACGGATCTGCTTTCCGACTATCTCCCGCTGGTGGTCTTCCTTGGCGTCGCGCTGCTTATCGGCGTGGCGTTGCTGGTGTCGCCGTTCCTCGTCGCCTACCGGAATCCGGACCCCGAGAAGCTCTCGGCCTACGAGTGCGGCTTCAACGCCTTCGACGATGCGCGGATGAAGTTCGACGTCCGGTTCTACCTCGTTGCGATCCTGTTCATCGTGTTCGACCTCGAGGTCGCCTTCCTGTTTCCCTGGGCGGTCGCGTTCAAGGAGGTGGGGGCGTTCGGCTTCTGGTCGATGATGATCTTCCTGGGCGTGCTGACGGTCGGCTTCGTCTACGAGTGGCGGAAGGGAGCTCTGGAATGGGACTGAACTCTCCTCGCCCGGAGACGCTGGTCGCGCCGGCGCCCAAGGGGCTTGTGGATGCGACCGGCCGTCCGATCGGCCATGACGACCGCTTCTTCGGCGACGTCAACGCCGAGCTCTCCGACAAGGGCTTTCTGGTCACCAGCGCCGAGGACCTGATCACCTGGGCGCGCACCGGCTCGCTGATGTGGATGACCTTTGGCCTCGCCTGCTGCGCGGTCGAGATGATGCAGGCGTCGATGCCGCGCTACGACGTCGAGCGCTTCGGCTTCGCCCCGCGCGCGAGCCCGCGCCAGTCCGACGTGATGATCGTGGCCGGGACGCTGACCAACAAGATGGCCCCCGCGCTGCGCAAGGTCTACGACCAGATGCCGGAGCCGCGCTACGTCATCTCGATGGGGTCGTGCGCCAATGGCGGCGGCTACTATCACTATTCCTATGCGGTCGTGCGCGGCTGCGACCGGGTGGTGCCGGTGGACATCTATGTCCCGGGCTGCCCTCCGACTGCGGAGGCGCTGCTATACGGCGTGCTGCTGCTGCAGAAGAAGATCCGCCGCACCGGCACGATCGAGCGGTGAGGGCAGGGCGATGGCCGAAGACCTTCTGACCGCGATCGGCGCCCGCGCCGCGCAGAGCCTCGGAGCGTCCGTCCGCTCCGCCCGCATCGCCTTCGGCGAACTCACGCTCGAGGCCGAGGCCGCCGACATCGTCTCCGTGCTGACCTTCCTGCGCGACGACCCGGAGTGCCGCTTCGTCTGCTTCGTCGACATCTGCGGGGTCGACCGGCCGGCGCGCGAGAAGCGCTTCGACGTCGTCTACCATCTGCTCTCGCCCTACAAGAACACGCGGATCCGGGTGAAGATCGAGGCTGATGACGAGACGCCGGTGCCGTCCGTCACCAGCGTCTTCGCCGGCGCGCTGTGGTTCGAGCGCGAGGCCTACGATCTTTTCGGCGTGCTGTTCTCCGGCCACCCGGACCTGCGTCGCCTGCTGACCGATTACGGCTTCGACGGGCATCCGCTGCGCAAGGACTTCCCGATGTCGGGCTTCGTCGAGGTCCGGTGGGACGACGAGGCCAAGCGCGTGGTCTACGAGCCTGTCCGGCTGAACCAGGAATTCCGCAACTTCGACTTCCTGTCGCCATGGGAGGGCGTGGACTACGTGCTGCCCGGCGACGAGAAGGCCAAGCAGCCGCAGTGACCACCGCCATGGCTGCCGGAGAACGGGTTCAGGGCGAATGCCTGTGCGGGGCCGTGACCATGGCCGCGACGCTCAAGGACGGCTCGATGCACGCCTGTCATTGCAGCATGTGCCGGCGCTGGAGCGCGGGTCCGTTCCTGTATCTCGCCGTCGAGCCTGCGAGCCTCCAGATCGCAGGCGGCGAGGCGGTCGGACAGTACAGGTCCTCCGCGGAGGCCGAGCGCGGCTTCTGCCGGATCTGCGGCTCGACGATGTTCTGGCGCGCCCTCGACGGGTCGAGCCTCGACATCTCCGCACAGTCCGTCGACGACCCGGGCCGCTTCCCCTTCGCGACCGAAGTCTTCATGGACGACAAGCCGGGCAACTACGCCTTCGCTGACGCGACCAGGAAGTTCAGCGGCGATGAAGGGTCCGCCCGCACGGCGGAGGCCAGCAATGGCTGAGGCCGCGCTCCGAACCGGCCGCTGCCTCTGCGGCGCCGCGCGTTTCGCTGCGCGCCCGGCGACAGGCGAGGTGGACGTCTGCCACTGCGGCATGTGCCGCCGATGGGCGGGCGGCGTGTTCATGGCGACCGCCTGCGAGGACGTCGCGCTCGCCGACGAGGCCGCCTTCGGGGTCTACAGATCGTCCGAGTATGGCGAGCGGCTGTTCTGCCGGAGCTGCGGCTCGAGCCTGATCTGGCGCATGCAGGACGGGTCCTCGGCGCATGTCGCGGTGTCGACCTTCGAGGATCCGGCGGGCTTCGTCTTCGCCAAGGAAATCTTCATCGACGATAAGCCGGCGTTCTACGACTTCGCCAACGACACGCGGCGGCTGACCGCCGCCGAGTTCATGGCGGAGGTGGAGAAGCGTCAGGAGGCCGGGCATGGCTGAAGCCGACATCCGCAACTTCACCATCAACTTCGGCCCGCAACATCCTGCGGCCCATGGTGTTTTGCGCCTCATCTTGGAGCTCGACGGCGAAGTGGTCGAGCGCGTCGACCCGCATATCGGGCTGCTCCATCGCGGCACCGAGAAGCTGATCGAGGCCAAGACCTATCTGCAGGCGATGCCCTATTTCGACCGGCTCGACTACGTCGCGCCGATGAACCAGGAGCACGCCTTCTGCCTCGCGACGGAGCGCCTGCTCGGGATCGAGATCCCGATCCGCGCGCAGCTGATCCGCGTGCTCTATTGCGAGATCGGCCGCATCCTCTCCCACCTCCTCAACGTCACCACGCAGGCGATGGACGTCGGCGCGCTGACGCCTCCGCTGTGGGGCTTCGAGGAGCGCGAGAAGCTCATGGTGTTCTATGAGCGGGTCTCCGGCTCGCGCATGCACGCGGCCTATTTCCGTCCCGGCGGCGTGCACCAGGACATGCCGGCCGAACTCGTCGAGGATATCGACGTCTGGTGCGACGGCTTCTTCCAGGCGCTCGCGGACATCGACGCGCTGCTGACCGAGAACCGCATCTTCAAGCAGCGCAACGTCGACATCGGCGTGGTGCCGCTGCACGAGGCGTGGGAGTGGGGCTTTTCGGGCGTGATGGTCCGCGGCTCGGGCGCCGCCTGGGACCTGCGCAAGTCGCAGCCCTATGAGTGCTACGCCGAGATGGATTTCGACGTTCCGGTCGGAAAGAACGGCGACAATTACGACCGCTACCTGATCCGCATGGAGGAGATGCGCCAGTCGACGCGCATCATGCAGCAATGCTGCGCGCTGCTGCGCAAGGAGCGTGGCCCGATCGCGACCCTCGACGGCAAGGTCGCGCCGCCGAAGCGCTCAGAGATGAAGCGTTCGATGGAAGGCCTCATCCACCACTTCAAGCTCTACACCGAGGGCTACCGCGTGCCTGAAGGCGAGGTCTACGCGGCGGTCGAGGCGCCGAAGGGCGAGTTCGGCGTCTACCTGGTCTCCGACGGGACCAACAAGCCGTATCGCTGCAAGATCCGCGCGCCGGGCTTCGCGCATCTTTCCGCCATGGACCATCTGTGCCGTGGAACGATGCTCGCGGACGTCTCCGCGATCCTCGGCTCCCTCGACATCGTGTTCGGCGAGGTCGACCGATGAAGACCGCTCTGGCGACTGTGCTGCTGCTCGGGACGTCGGTCCCGGCGTTCGCCGAAGCGGCGCTCGATCTCGCGAGCTACGATTGCTCGCTGCCGGAAAAGGACCAGACCGTGCGCGGCGACGAGCTCCTGAAGCAGGGCTACCAGCTCGCGAACCGCGCGAGGTTCGGCGATGTGAACCTCATGATGATCAACCCGAAGTCGAGCGCGCTCGTGAACTGCTTCAAACGGCCGGAAGGGGCTCGCTGATGTCCGTCCGCCGCCTTGCCGAGATCCAGCCCGAGAGCTTCGCCTTCACGCAGGAGAACCTGCAGTGGGCGGAAGGGCAGATCGCCAAGTACCCGGAAGGCCGCCAGATGTCGGCCGTCATCCCGCTGCTGTGGAAGGCCCAGGAGCAGAACGGCGGCTGGCTGCCGGAGCCGGCGATCCGCGGGATCGCCGAGATGCTCGGCATGCCGACGATCCGGGTGATGGAGGTCGCGACCTTCTACACGATGTTCAACCTGGCCCCGGTCGGCGAGCATTTCGTGCAGCTGTGCGGCACGACGCCCTGCGCCCTCCGCGGCGCGAACGACCTGAAGGAGGTCTGCCGCAGGGTGATCGGCGAGGAGCGGCAGGTCACGGCCGACGGCAAGCTCAGCTGGCTCGAGGTCGAGTGCCTCGGCGCCTGCTCCAACGCCCCGATGGTGCAGGTCAACTACGACTACTTCGAGGACCTCGATCCGGCGAGCTTCGAGGCGCTGCTCGAGGATCTGCGCGCCGGCCGCGAGGTGCAGCCCGGCTCGCAGACCGGCCGTTCCTGCTCGGCGCCGTTCGGCGGCGACACGTCGCTCACCGACGAGACGCTCTATGACGGCTCGCGCGTCGGCGCCTGGCGCAAGCGTTTCGAGAGTCAGGGAGAGGCCGAGCCCGCGCCGGCGGCCGACAAGGCGGGCCGGCCGGCCGAGACGACCCGGCCGGAGGCCAAGTCGAG
>NZ_JBJKEX010000086.1:0-10058 GCF_045505405.1 Hansschlegelia beijingensis
GCCGCCGTGGTGGCCAGCCCCCGCGAGCGGACGCACGACACCGCGGCGGTGATCGGGGCGGACCTCGGCGTGCCGGTCGAGCTCGACGAGGCCTTTGACGAGATCGATGTCGGCGAGTGGGCCGGGAAGCGGTTCGACGAGCTCGCCCACGATCCCCGCTGGCGGATCTGGAACGAGGATCGCGACCACGCGCGCGCGCCGGGCGGCGAGACCATGGGCGAGGTGCAGGCCCGGGCGCTCGGCGGCCTCGGGAGGCTGGCGGACCGCTACGACGAGCGCATCGTCGTGGTGGTGAGCCATGCGGACGTGATCAAGTCGGTGCTGCTGAGCGAGTTCGGCATGGGGCTCGGAGATTACTGGAAGATCGACATCGGCCCAGGCGAGTTCGGCGTCCTGAGCCGCGAACCGGGGCGCGTCGGTCCGGGGGGGACCCGTCCATGAGTCCGGGCGACGCCGGGGCGAGGGCCGTGGACGACATCCGCCGGCGCATCGGGGAGCTCGGCCCCTGGTTCCACAATCTCGACCTCAACGGGATCGAGACGGCGCCGGGGCACTTCCTCGGCAATCACCCTTCGGACAAGTGGAACAGGTTCGCGCATGCGCTGCCCGGCGACCTGAACGGCGCCAGCGTCCTCGACATAGGCTGCAACGCGGGCTTCCATTCCTTCGAGATGAAGCGTCGCGGCGCCGGGCGCGTGGTCGGGATCGACTATGACGAGCGCTATCTCGCCCAGGCGCGGTTCGCCGCAGAGATCCTCGGCTTCGACGTCACCTTCCGGCAGCTCTCGGTCTACGACGTGGCGGCGCTCGGGGAGCGGTTCGACGTCGTGGTGTTCATGGGCGTGCTCTACCACCTGCGCCATCCGCTGCTCGCGCTCGACCTGATCCACGAGCATGTCGCGGGCGACACGCTGCTGTTCCAGACGCTCCAGCGCGGCACGGACGAGGTCCATCCGGTCAAGTCCGACTATGATTTCTCCGAAGGCGAGTTCGACGCCGACGGCTACCCGCTGGCCTATTTCGTCGAGCACGCCTATGCGGGCGATCCGAGCAATTGGTGGATCCCCAACAGGGCGGGCTCCGAGGCCATGCTGCGCGCCGCCGGTTTTGAGATCGTCACCCGGCCGGAGCCCGACACCTTCATCTGCCGCCGCGGCGCGTCGCCGTGGCAGGGCGCCGTCTATCCCGCACGCGGAGCCGCGCGATGATCGAAGCCGCGATGATCTGGAACGAGCCGAACAACAAGTCCCACTGGGACCTCGAGCTCGACCCGGACTGGAGCCGCTTCGCCGAAACCGCGACGGCGGCCGGTAAGGCCATCAAGGCCGCCAACCCGGCCTTGCCGCGGGTGCTGGGCGGCATGTCGCCGATCGACCCGTTCTTCCTGCTACGGCTCGCCGAGCGGCGAGTTCTCGACCATGTCGACGTCGTCGCCGTGCATGGCTTCCCGCTCGACTGGAATCTCTGGAAGATCGACGAGTGGCCGGAAAAGGTTGAGGAAATCAGACGGGCGACGCATCTGCCCGTGTGGGTCACGGAGGTCGGCGTCTCCAGCTTCGGCTCCGAGGAGGTGCAGGCCTGGGGCGTGCGGCGGACCGCCGAGTTGCTGGCCGGCAGGGTCGACCGCGTGCACTGGTACAGCCTCTACGATCTGCCCAAGGCCTGGGAGGCCACGACACGCCACCGCGAGGCGGAGGGCTCGTCCTATTACCGGCATTTCCACATGGGTCTGCTGCGCGAGGACGGCGCTCCCAAGCCTGCCCTGCAGGCGTTCGCCGAGGCGGGGAAGGGGATGGGCGTCTGCCAGTGGTTCCACTTTGAGGACCACCGGCTCGACGAGGCGGTGGCGTGGCTGCATCGGCTGGGCGTGCGCCACGTCCGCACCGGCCTGTCCTGGGCCGACAGCTTCCGTCCCAACGCGCTCGACTGGTTCGACCGGCAGATGGCGGCGCTCGCCGATTTCGACGTCACCGTCACGTTCTGCTTCACCCCGGAGCACCGCGGGATCGCGCCTCATCACACCAGCCCGCCGATCGATCCGGAGGAGTTCGCGGCATTCTGCGGCGATATGGTCCGCCGGTACGCAGCCGGCGGAACGACCGCCGAGGCTGAAGCGCCCGTGAGCGACGAAGAGTGGGCCAGCAAGGACCCCTCCGCCAATCTCGAGACGTTGCTGCGGCACTTCGGCGGCGGCGCGGGCGGCGGCCGGACGTGACGGTTCGCCGGGGCGGCCCTATAGCTGCGGGCCGAGCCTCTGGTCCGCGTCGGAGCTATTCGAGAACCCATGGCTGAACCCGCAGGCTTCGCGTCGTTCCACCGGCATGGCTTCGTACGCGTCGGCGTCGCGACTCCAAGGGTCTTCGTCGCCGATCCGCAGCGGAACGCGGCGGCTTCCATCGAGCAGGCGGTCTCGGCCGCGGAGCAGGGCGTCGACCTGCTGATCTATCCGGAGCTCGGCCTTTCGGGCTACGCGATCGACGATCTCCACCTGCAGGACGCGCTGCTATCCGGCGTGGAGCGCGCGCTCGGCGAGATCGTCGAGCGCAGCCGCGACCTCGGCCCCGTCCTGCTGCTGGGCGCGCCGTTGCGGCGGAACGGCCGGGTCTACAACTGCGCGATCGCCATCGCCCACGGCCGCGTCCTTGGCGTCGTCCCCAAGACCTTCCTGCCGAACTACCGCGAATATTACGAGAAGCGGTGGTTCGCCTCAGGCGCCGGCCTACGAGGACTCGAGATCGATGTCGCCGGCCAGGCGGCGCCGTTCGGCACGGACCTGCTGTTCTCGGCCGAGGACCTGCGGGACTTCGTCTTCCACGTCGAGATCTGCGAGGACTACTGGGCGCCGATGCCGCCCTCAACGATGGGCGCGCTCGCCGGCGCCACGATCCTCTGCAACCTGTCGGCCTCCAACATCACGGTCGGCAAATCCGCCGACCGCGCGCTGCTCTGCGCCTCGCAGTCGATGCGCTGCGTCGCCGCCTACGCGTATTCGGCGGCCGGCGACGGCGAGAGCACCACCGACCTCGCCTGGGACGGCCAGGGCTCGATCTACGAACTGGGCGAGCCGCTGGCCCAGTCCGAGCGGTTCTCCCGCGAGCCGCAGATCATCGCCGCCGACGTCGACGTCCAGCGCATCCGCCTGGAGCGCGCCCGCACGCCGACCTTCAACGATGCGGCCGCGCTGAGCGGCCACCCGGAGACGGCGTTCCGCACCGTCCGCTTCCGCCATCAGCCGAGCTTCGCCGATCTCGGCCTCAGGCGGGCGATCCGCCGCTTCCCTTACGTGCCGGACGCCCCGGAGCGGCTCGATCTCGACTGCTATGAGAGCTTCAACATCCAGGTCAGCGCGCTGGTCCGGCGGTTCGAGGCCACCTCCGGCTCGCACATGGTGATCGGCGTCTCGGGCGGTCTCGACTCCACCCATGCGTTGATCGTGGCCGCCAAAGCCTGCGACCTGATGGGACTTCCGCGCTCGACGATCCTCGGCTTCACCATGCCGGGCTTCGCGACCGGCGAGGAGACCAAGGGCAACGCCTGGAGGCTGATGCGGGCTCTCGGCGTCGAGGCGGAGGAGATCGACATCCGGCCCGCCGCTCGGCAGATGCTGGCCGACATGGGCCATCCCTTCGCGAGCGGCGAGAAGGTCTACGACATCGCCTTCGAGAACGTGCAGGCGGGACTGCGGACCGATTACCTGTTCCGGCTCGCCAACCAGCGCCGCGGCTTCGTGGTCGGCACCGGCGACCTTTCGGAGCTCGCGCTCGGCTGGTGCACCTATGGCGTCGGCGACCAGATGAGCCATTACGCCGTCAACGCCGGCCTGCCCAAGACGCTGATCCAGTATCTGATCCGCTGGACGGTGCGGACCGGACAGTTCGACGCCGCGACGGGCGACATCCTGAACGCCATCCTCGACACCGAAATCTCGCCGGAGCTGGTGCCGGCCGACGAGACCGGCGCCATTCAGAGCACGCAGTCGAAGGTCGGTCCCTACGAGCTGCACGACTTCTTCCTGTTTCATATCCTGCGCTACGGGCTGCCGCCGTCGAAGGTCGCGTTCCTCGCCTGGCACGCCTGGCGTGACGCCTCGGCCGGCCTGTGGCCGGCGCATTTTCCCGACGCGGCGAAGAACGCTTATGATCTGCCGACGATCGCCAGCTGGCTGGAAGCCTTCCTCAGGCGGTTCTTCCAGACCAGCCAGTTCAAGCGCAGTGCGCTGCCGAACGGCCCCAAGATCTCCGCGGGCGGCAGCCTGTCGCCGCGCGGCGACTGGCGGGCGCCCTCGGACTCGGTGGCCGACGTCTGGCTACAGGAGCTGCGCGACGCGCTTCCGGAGACTGAGCGGCGCTAACGCTCCGGCCAGGCCGCGAGCAGCGGCTCGGCGGTTGTCAGGAAGATCTGTTGGCCGAACCGCTGAGCGTAAAGCTTGATCAGCGCGTCATGCGTGTCGTCGCTGGAGCTGCACAGGGCGTCCTTCACCAGCACGACGAAATAGCCCCGCTCCACGGCTGACAGCACTGCCGCCGCCACGCACATGTCCGTCTCGGCGCCGGTGATCACCAGCGTGTCGACGCCGCGCCCGCGCAACTGCTCGTCCAGTGGCGTCCCGTGGAAAGGCGAGTAGCCAGGCTTGTCGAGAACCGTCGCAGGCGGCGTGAGGCGCGCCAGCGGATCGAGCAGCTTCAGCAGCTCCGGGTCGATGCGATCGAGGGTGAAGTCGCGCCAGCGTTCGAAATAGGCCCGCCACGAGCCCTCCGCTTCCTCAGGAGAGGAGGGCGGAATGAAGCGGGTGAACACCGTCTCCGCCGCGTGGCGCCGGGCGATTTCCTCCACGACCGGCAGCACGCGGTCCATCCAGGGGGTCCGCCAGTCGGTCTCCTCGCCGAACATCTTCTGCATGTCGATGCACAGATGCGCCACGACCCGCCCAGACAGATCAGGACATTCGCGCTCCTGCGCAGGTCTGCCGTTCTCGCTCAATCGCCGCCTCCGCCACGAAAACTCTTGAGGCATAAGGCGCCGTGCTATGGCTGCCAATGACGATAAGCCCTGGACGTCTGGCGGGGCGCCGACGCGATCCTCCGGCATGAGGAGCGGCCGACGGCGGCGGACGGCCGAACTCAGGTTCCAGCGGCCATCGAGGCGCCATGCCTCCTCGGGCCGTGACCGCTCAGATGACCGTGAAATCCGCAGCTGTCATGGCCGCGTGATTCTCAATCGTGGCGAAACGCACGGCCGCGTAGGTCGTGCCCGTTCCGTCGCGGTCGAAGAACAGCGCCCCCGCCCTTTGGTCGTAGATGATGCGATCCGAAGCGTCCAGCGCGGCGCTCGCCGCGACGAAAGCGTCGGAAACGAGAGCCCCGACGACCAGTTCCTTGAACACGGCGTCGTCGAGCCGGATCAGATCGAGAACGGGATCGAAGTCGGTGATGACGTCGACGTTCGATGCGCTGAGCGCAGTCGAGAAGGCGAACGTGTCGCCGCCGCCGCCGCCGGTCAGCGTGTCAGAGTTCGACCAGCCATTGATGACGTTGTTTCCGCTGTTGCCGATCAACTGGTTGGCGAGGGTCGCGCCCTTGACGTTGATGTTGGCCGCGCCGGTGAGAGTGACGTTCTCGATGTACTGGCCGGTCGTCACGAAGCTCACCGAAGAGAACACGGTGTCGACTCCAGACACGTTCGCCTCCACCACCTTGTCGCCGGAGTTCTGGACGTAATAGGTGTCACCGCCCGCTCCGCCCGCCAGCGTGTCGGCGCCAGTTCCTCCGTCCAGGACGTTGGCGCCGGCGTTGCCGCTGATAGTGTTCCTGAGGCTGTTCCCCGTCGCGCTGATGTTGGCGGAGCCGGTCAGCGTGAGGTTTTCGATGTGCTGGCCGGCGAGCGAGTAGGAGACAGTGCTGAACACCGCGTCGGAGCCTTCGTCCTTCGCCTCCAGAGCGCGGTCGCCGACGGTCTGCACATGATAGGTGTCGTCGCCGGTCTTGCCGGTGAGCACGTTGACGCCGGAATTTCCCGTCAACGTGTTGTTGAGACTGTTCCCGGTAGCATCGACATCGACGAAGCCGGTGAGGTTCAGCGCTTCGACGTACTGGCCCTTCAGGGAGTAGGAGACCGAGGAGAAGACGGTGTCGTGGCCCGTCACGTTCGCTTCGATCGCCTTGTCCCCGAAGTCGTCGACATAATAGATTTGGTTCCCGATCCCGCCTTCCATGCGGTCCGCGCCCATGCCGCCATCCAGCACGTCGCCAAGCTCTTCCGTGGTCGACAACTGGAAGCGGTACTGCTGCCCAACGGGCAGGGCGCCTGCGGAGGAGTGGATCTGGATGTAGTAGGTTCCCGGCGCCGCGAAACTGTAATTCAGATAGGAGTCGCGCCCATCGACCGAGCCGCCGCCCCCCACCGTGGCCGGGCAGTCATTGTTGAGCGCGAGGATCTGACCTCCGGAGTCGAGGAGCGCGATGACCGTGTCCCCGACGGGGTTGCTGAGGCCGGATTGATCGACGTCGACCAAGATCGACGAGCCCGGATTGTTCAGGGTGATCTTGTAGTAATCGATCGCGCCAGCGCCGACTCCGGTGACGGTCACGTGCGGCGTCCAAGTCGCTTCGCTAACGTTTGGGTCGTCGGCGAGGCTGAAGCCGGTCTCGTTGAGCAGCACGGCGGTCCCGAGCGTATGGTTGCCGAAGTTTCTGGACTGCGTGAGGACGCCGGAGCCGAGCGATATGGCGGAGGGGCGAGCGTGTTCCGTGCCGCCGCCGCGCAGCGTGTCATTTCCGGCGTCTCCGTAGAGGATGCCGGGGCGGATGCTGCCGTTCAGGAGGTCATCGCCGTCCCCGCCGTGAAGGTGAGTGGCGTAGTCCTGATGCAGGACGTCGGCGGCCGCGCCGCCATAGAGCCCGCGCGCCTGACCGCCATAAAGCGTGTCGCTCCCGTCCTCGCCATACAGAGCGGTTTCATAGCTTCCGTGAAGCTCGTCATCCCCGCCACGTCCGTACACGGCGCCGGTGAAAGAGCCGCTGTCGTCGGTGTAGACGTCGGCGTTGTCAGTCAGAATGCGGTCGGCCATCGTCCGTTCCTCCTGGAGGGCCTCTGGTTGAGCTTCAGTGAAACTCATCCTTCGGAAGCGCGCAGGGGAGATGACCTGAAAGCGGAACCCTCTGCTTTCAGATGATTGGCGGGCCGGGCGCCATCCGTCGTCTGCCTGCTCGCCCTAGCCGTTCGGCGGACTTGGGGCTGGCTCAGGTTGGCGCGCAAGCGAAACGGACCGGCCGCACGTAGGCGGCCGGCCGTCTTCATCAGATCGGGTCGATTATCGAGAGCTCAGGTCACTTATCGAGCTGCTGCGCCAGCTCGAGGTGATGCTTCAGGTTCGGCAGGGTCTTGCCCGCCCAGTCCTTCAGCGCCGGATCCTCGCCGCCTTCCGAATAGCGCTCGAAGAGCGAGACGGCGTCCTTATGGGCCGAGACCTGATCGTCGATGTACTGGTCGCCGAGGTCAGCGCCCTTACGGCCCTTCAGATCCTCGATCATGCTCTTCTGTGCGCTCGACATCTCGGTCGGGATCGTGGCCTTGACCTGGCCGCCGTCGACCATCGCCTTGAGCTCCGAAGACGTCTTGGTGTGCGCCTCGATCATCTGGTTCGCGAAATCCTTGATCTTCGGATCGACGTCCTGAGATTTCACGAGTTCGCTCGACTGGATCTCAAACATGTCGCTGGCGCCGGCCTGCGTCACGAAGTCTTGAGTGCTGGGCGCGATGCCGAGGACCGAGTTGACGCCGGTCTTCTCGCCCACAGATTGCGCGAACGCGGGGGTCGCCAGGATCAGGGCTGCGGCTATCAGAGTGAGCTTTCTCATAGAACGTCCTCCTAAACTGCTCCAACAATGCACAGGGACAGGACAACGTTCCGCGGCGCGGCCGAGCATTCCGATAAATCCGCCGCGATCCGGCCGGCGCCCCGGGCAGCGCCGATGAGGTCACAGGCCTTCGTCGAGCCGCCTCCGATTGATTCAGACCGGCCCGTGGGATCGCTGCGAGTGCTCACCTACAATGTGAGGCGCTGCCTGGGCCTCGACCGCGCCTACTCGACCGAGAGGATCGCCCGCGTGATCGCCCGGACCGGCGCGGAGATCGTCGCCCTGCAGGAGCTCGATCTCGGTCGCGCCCGAAGCGGCGGGGTCGACCAGGCGGCCGAGATCGGCGCCGCGCTGGGCATGGATCTGTTTTTCCACCCGGCGATGACCGTGCTGGAGGAGCGGTATGGCGACGCCATCCTTTCGGCGCCGAACATCCGGCTCGTGAAGGCGGCGGCGATCTCGGAAGGCCCCGCGCGCTGGAGCCGCGAGCCGCGCGGCGCGTTATGGGCGGAGGCCACCATCGACGGCGCGGCGGTGCAGATCGTCACCACCCATTTCGGGCTGTGGCGCGGCGAGCGCCGGGCGCAGGCCGAAACGATGCTCGGACCGGAGTGGCTCGGTCATCCGGACTGCAGGAGCCCCATCGTGCTGCTCGGCGACTTCAACTCGGTTCCCACGTCGCGCGCGTACAAGCGTCTGGCGGAGCGTCTGCGCGACGCGCAGAGCGTCCAACCGCACGTCGACGCCCGCACCTATCCGACGCGCCGGCCGCTGCTTCGGATCGACCACATCTTCGTCAGCGAGGAGGTCGAGGTTAGGGGGCTCTGGGCCGTACGCAATCCCGAGGCGCTCGTGGCGTCCGACCATCTTCCCCTGTGCGCCGACCTTCGCGTCCCGGCGCCCGGATGAGCCTCTCCTCCGCCTCGCCGCTGGCCGGCTGGCGCAGCGTCTGGGCGCGCTGGCGCAAGCCCATAAAGCTCGTCGGGATAGCGGCCGTCCTGGCGCTGACGGCGTACCTGCTCTGGCGGGCGCTGCGGCCCTACAGCCTTGCGGAGCTCGGCGCCGCGGTCAGCGCCATTCCGGCCGCGCGCCTCGCGGCCGCCGCCGGCTTCGCCGGTGCGAGCTATTTCTGCCTGACCTTCTTCGACTATCTCGGGCTGCGCTATGTCGGCGCCCCGCTGCCATACCGGAAGGCGGCGCTCGCCTCCTTCTGCAGCCTCTCGCTGGGCCACACGCTCGGCCTCGCGGGCGCGAGCGCCGGCGCCGTCCGCTACCGCTTCTATTCGCGCTGGGGGCTGTCGGCGGAGCAGGTCGCGAAGCTCGTCCTGTTCTGCGGCGTCACCACCGACGCCGCGGTCCCGGGTCATGGCGTAGACCGCGAGCGGCGCCGGGCGGGCGCGCAGCGCCGCGAGCGCCGCGTCGAGGTCCGGATGGGTTTCGATCGCGAGCAGCGGCCCGAACAGCTCCTCGGTCGCAGCGGGCGAACCCGCTGCGGGCTCGATGACCGCGAGACCTTCGGGCGCCGGCTGCGGCCCGAGCTCCTCGACCCGTCCCCCCTCGCCCAGACGTTCGAGCCGCGCGCGGTGATCCGCCGAGATGATGGCGGTCGGCAGTCCGTCCGGGAAAATCCGGGCGGCGGCGGTCCGCAGCGCCGCCCTGAACGGCTCGGGGGCGACGCCCGCCAGAAGCACGGTGTCGGGCGCGAGGCAGGTCTGGCCGGCGTTCAGCCCCTTGCCGGTCACGATCAGGCGCGCCGCCTCGTCGAGGTCGGCGTCGGGAGTGATCAGAACGGGGCATTTGCCGCCGAGCTCGAGCGTCACAGGTGTGAGGTTTTCGGCGGCGGCGACCATCACGGCGCGGCCCGCCGCCGTCGAGCCGGTGAACAGCAGATGGTCGAGCGGAAGACGCGCCATCGCCTCCGCGACCCGCGCGTCGCCCTGCACGACGCGCGCGATGTCGTCGCCGAGCGCCTCTGCGATCAGCGCCGCCAGGAGCGCCGAGGTTCTGGGCGTCCGCTCGGAGGGCTTCAGGAGGATACGATTGCCGGCGGAAAGCGCGCCGACGAGAGGCAGCAGGCACAGCTGCACTGGGTAGTTCCACGGCGCGATCACGCCCACCACGCCGAGCGGCTGGGGCGTGACCCAGGCGCGGCTCGGCCAGAACGGCCCATCGACCGCGACGCGTCTCGGGCGCGCCCAGCCG
>NZ_JBJKEX010000087.1:0-10022 GCF_045505405.1 Hansschlegelia beijingensis
AAACGTTTGCAATGATTTTCGCGAAGCTGAACGAACGGACCGCCACGTCATGGCGCGCGGTCATGCCGGCTTCGTCCGGTCAACGCAGAGCCGGAACGGGAACCGCCGGCTGATCCGGGCCGCGTCGGGCTGCACGCCGGCTTCTGCGAGCATGCGGCGCCAGTCGGCCGGAACAAAGCTGCGCGCGAACGACACCGGTCCGTCGTGCTGGACGAAAGGGTGAAGCCGCAGCGCCCTGGAGGCCGCCTTGAAGCCCGAGAAGGCGAGCTGATGACGGTGGAGATCGTTGATGAACCAGCCAACCGCTGCGGCGCCCTCCATCCAGACCAGGAAGCGCAGAAGCGCCGCATCGTCGAGGTGATGGGTGAACAGCGCGCTGACGATCACGTCCACGCTGTCGTCGGGGCGATAGTCGAAGATGTCCGCGGTGCGCCACGCGATCTTCATGCCCTGCGGGGTCGCCTCCGCGGCGGCGCGTGCGGACCAGGGGTTACGGTCGACCCCCGTGAGATCGATCGCGAGGCCGCGTTTCGTCGCCCAATGCGAGATCGCGCGGAGCGTGTCGCCGTAGCCGCAGCCGACGTCGATCACGCGGAGGGCGCGATCCCTGGGCCATCTTCCGTCCCGGGCCAGTCCGCTCAGGAACTCGAGCGTCGGCCGGTAGCCGAGCGACAGCCGGTTGACGGCCGCGAGATCCGAAAGGCACCCGCGGAACGTGTCGTAGTCGACATCGTCCGCGTCCATGAGCTCCGCCGCATCGGACCGCCGCGTGCGGTCGAAGGGCTTCATCGTCCGATTGTCCGGAACATCATCGTTTCGGCCACCAGGCCGGGCCCGAAGGCGAGCGCGCAGCCGAGCCGGTCGGCGTCTGCGTCGCGCATAATCTCTTCCAGCACGAACAGAATCGTCGCCGACGACATGTTGCCGTTGGCGCGCAGCACTTCGCGGGAGGCGGACAGCGCTTCGCCGCCCAGGCCCAGGCCCGTTTCGACGGCGTCCAGCACAGAGCGGCCGCCCGGATGCACCGCCCAAAGGTCGATTTCGTCGACCGGCCGACCGACCAGGATGCTCTCGATGCTGGCCTTCAAGGTATGGCCGAGCTCCGCCGGGACCTTGCCTGAAAGAAACATGTCGAAGCCGAGGTCGCGGATGTTCCAGCGGATCTCCTCGGTGGTGCCAGGCGCCATCACGGCATGGAAGCTGTCGAGCGACACCCCCCTGGGCTCGGCGGTGACAAGCGCGGCCGCACAGCCGTCGCCGAATACAAGGAACGACAACAACTGCTCAAGGCTCGGACTTTCGTTCAGATGCAGGGTGCAGAGTTCGAGGCAGACGAGCAGAACCTTCGACTTGGGCTCCGAGCGCACGATGTGGCGCGCCAGCTTCAGCCCGTTGATCGCGGCGTAACATCCCATGAATCCGATGGAGGATCGTTCGATCGAGGTGTTGAGGCCGAACCGCGCGATCAGATCGAAATCGACCCCGGGCGCGGAAAGCCCGGTGCAGGAAACGACGATCAGGTGGGTCAGGGACTTGGCGTCAGGCCCCAGGTCGAGGCGCTCCACCGCCTCGGCGGCCAGGCGCGGAGCGTCCATCTCGAACCGCTTCATGCGAGCGGCGGTGGTCGGGAAACGGCCGACCACATAGAAGTCGTCGCGGTCCAGCGCGCCGTTCTCGTAACGGGCGTCGGCCGAGAGAAAGGACCATCGGTGCTCGATCTGAGCGCGGGACGCCATGCGCTGAAACAGGCGGCTCTCGCGGGTCCCCTCCAGCTGGCGCTCCGCAAAATCAACGAAGGCGCCGTGCACGTCATTGGGCGGCGTGGCGCTTGCGATCCGGTTCACATAGGCCTGGGTCACTTGAGGTGCTTCCTATGATCGACGCCCGCGAACGGCGTCCCCGGCAGACACGTAAGACGCCGCCGCCCCAAGAATAATAGGACCCAGGCGTGCCCCGCCTATACGTAGGTTTCGGTCTCCAGCCCTCGCGCACGGTCTAGGACTATACTCAGACTTGAAGCACGCTCGAGCCTTCTTGAAGTCGACAGCCAAGGATAATATCCCGCCCAGACAGTCTGAGACCCGGATCCACCCGCAAACATATCGCAGATGGCATAGACACTCAGATAAGTCTCGCCGCCGCGCTCCTGCTATGCTGCAAGCAAGTCGAGCCGCCAGCGGCGCGCGACCGTCGATTTACAGCGCAGCGACTGTGCCGGCTCACCCATCCGCCCAGGAACGGGGATGATCGGCTGCGAATCCTTCCGCAGCCGGCGATTTCGCTTCGCGAAACCTGACCCGCGGCATGGCTGCCGCGGCAGCGGGCGATCGTGGTAAACTACGATCTGGACGGCGGACTTCTCGCGTCCCGCCGAACGCGTTGGATCAAAAGCAAGGCGCCGCGCACGTGAGCAACAAGCCCGACATCGTAACAGTGCTGCGCGCAGCCGCCGTCATCCCGGACGACCTCCGGTCAGAGGATTTCAGAAGGCTGCTTTTCGACGCCGCCGAGACGATCGAGGCCCTGCGCCAGACGGTGATCAAGAGAGAGGCTTCCAAAGCGCGCCAGGACGAAACGGTCGAGGAACTCCGGTCAGTCGTCGCGGCGTACCGCGCCGCCGCCGAGAGCGAGGCGTCCTAGCGGGGACTTCCGCAGGGCATCCTCGCAAGAGCGCCCGCATCTTCACTCCGGCGATGAAGCGTCTTCTCAGGCTCGGCCTTCAGGCTCATCGCGGCCTGAGCGCGGCGGGCGGAGCAAGGCCTGTCCGCAACGCATGACCCCAGTCCGGCCGTCCGTTCCGCTCGGCCTGCGCGGCGGCGGCGGTCCAATCGTATTCGATGGTCCGGAAAGCCGTGCGGACGCGGCCGGCCTGGACGTCGAGCACAGCGTAGCGGGCGTGAGGCGAACCAGCCTCACAGACATAAGCGGGCGCCTCGTTGCGATAGGCCGGCCAGCCGACGCTGCCCGGGTTGATCGCGGCCGCGCCATCGGCCGTGACGCATTCGCCGGCCGTGTGGCTATGCCCGCACAGCGTGATCCCGACGGCCGCGATCCGGAGACGTTCGGCGACAGTCTCACGGTCCAGAGCCACGACGCGCCCTTCGCGAACCTCATGCATGAGAAACGCCTCGTCGCGGTCGTAGCGGCCGTGAACGCACAGGATCTCCCCCAGCCGCAGCGCCGGCGGCAGCGCCGCGAGCCAGGCGCGCTGTTCGGCGTCGAGGCGATCCCGGGTCCATCGGTCGGACCGCCCCAGGCCGACGCCGTCCGCTGACATCCCGACCAGCCGGTCGTGATTGCCCCGGACGGTCGCCCAGCCGAGTTCCCGAAGAAGATCGACGGTTTCGGCCGGCCAGAGAGGTCCGGACGCGCAGTCTCCGAGATTGACCACATGGTCCGGCGCGAACTGCGCGATGTCGTCCATGACAGCGCGAAGAGCCGGAAGGTTGCCGTGCACGTCCGAAACGACCGCGATCCGCATGACCGGTCGATCATAGGCGAGGCCGGGATGTCCGGGACAGTCTGTTGAGAGCGAGGGCTCAAGAGCCCGGGCGACGCCGGCCCACGCCTCCGAGCCCGCCGTCTGGTCAGGCCTCTTCCTGACGCGGCGGCGCAGGACTAGGCTGGCTCCCGGCTGACGAGACGGATGCTGCGACGTGACCGGCGCTCTGATCGCACTTCTGACCGCGAGCCTTCTGTTCGCCGCGAGCGCCGCCGCGAAACCCTTCGTCGCGATCCTCGGCGACGCGCGGGGCGCCGAGGCGGCCGACCTGCTCACGCCCTTTGCGATCCTCGCCGAGAGCGGCGCCGTCGAGGTCAAAATCGTCGCCCCGACGCCCGAGAAGATCCGGCTCACGCCGGGCATGGCCTGGGCGACGCCTCAGATGACTTTCGAAGCGCTCGAGGCGCGCCGGCCCGACGTCGTGATCGTCCCCGCGATGACCGTCGAGGATGACCCCGCGCGCTTCGACTGGCTGCGGGCCAGGCTCCGGGACGGCGCCCGGATCATGTCGATCTGCAACGGCGCCAGAGTTCTGGCGGCCGCCGGCCTGCTCGACGGGCGCGAGGCCGTCGTCCACTGGTACAGCCGTGATGAACTTGCCCGAAAACATCCGGCCGTGCGTTGGCGCCGGGATGTCCGGTGGATCTCCGATGGGCCGATCACCACGACCGCAGGGATCAGCGCCTCGGAGCCCGCCACGCTTCAGCTGCTGCGGGAGCTCGCGGGCGAAGAGGTTATGCGCGCGACCGCGAGCCGGCTCGCTCTTCCGCCGCCGGACCAGCGCCACGACGGCGGCGACTTCCGCCTGACGCTCGCGGCCGCAGCCTTGACGGTGAGGAACAGGCTGTCCTTCTGGCGGCACGAGGCGGTCGCCGCCCCGCTCGCCGACGGCGTGGACGAGCTGGCGCTAGGCGCGGTCCTCGACGCGTGGTCGAGGACCTATCTCTCCACCGCCTGGGCGGTCGGCCCGGCCACGGTCATCTCGCGGCGCGGTCTGATGCTTCACCCCAGCCCGTCGCCGCCGTCGCGACTGGACCGCGAAGTTCCGGTTCCGAACTCCGGCCCGATGGCGTCGACCTTCGAGCCGATCCGGGCTGCCTATGGAGAGCCGACCGCGCGGCTGGTCGCGCTCCAGTTCGAGCACCCTTACGGCGCGGCCAGCGCGTGGTGACGCCCTGAAGCCTGTCGGCCCCGGACGAGAGCCTGGCCGGCTGCAGTTCGCAGCGTCAGACGAAACTCGTCGAGAGCGAGAGAGGCGTCCAATCGGCGATCTCCTTCTTCATATGGTCCATCTCGCCTGCGACGAGCGCGAGCGCGTCCTCGCCTAGGAACAGCCGAACGGGCGGGGCGTCGGACTCTACGAGCTTGAGCAAAGCCTCGCCCGCCTTGGCGGGATCGCCCGGCTGGTTTCCGCTCTTCGCTTGCCTGGCGGCGCGCACCGGATCCATCACCGCGTCATAATCGGGGATGCTGCGCGGCGTGCGCTGCATCGAGCGGCCGGCCCAGTCCGTGCGGAACTGGCCAGGCGCTAGAGAGGTGACATGCACGTTGAACGGCGCGACCTCCTTGCCCAGCGTCTCCGAGATGCCGTCGAGCGCGAACTTGCTGCCGCAGTAGAAGCTGATGCCCGGCATGGTGATGAAGGCGCCCATGGAGGTGACGTTGACGATCCGCCCGCGACGCCGGCTCCGCATGCCGGGCAGAACCGCCTTGATCAGCGCGACCGGGCCGAAGACGTTGACGTCGAACTGCCGGCGAAGCTCGTCGATCGGGGATTCCTCCAGGGCGCCTTCGTGGCCATAGCCGGCGTTGTTGACCAGCACGTCGATCGGCCCGAGCGCGCCCTCGGCGTCGGCGACCGCCGCCGGCATGGCGTCGAAATCAGACATGTCGAGCTGAATGGCGCGCGTGCGTCCCGGCGCGAGCGCCTCGAAGGCCTGCCCGGCCTCGCTGTTGCGCACGGTGCCGGCGACGCGGTGGCCGGCTCGCAGCGCGGCGGTCGCGAACGCCTGGCCGAGGCCGGAGCTGACCCCGGTGATCAGGAAGGTCTTGCTTTCATTGGACATAGGAAAATTCCTCGAGAATGGCTCGTCGCGCTGTGCGCGTTGGCGAGACATTTATATCATGATATATTTCCGCAACGGATGGAGCCATGGTGATGGCGAATGGCTGACGCGCCCCGCGTGCAGGCGCGGACCCTGGCGTCCCGGGCGAAAGTTCTCGCGGCCGCCGAGCGGCTGATGCGGGCGGACCCCTCGTCGTCGTTCTCGATGCGGGAACTCGCGGCCGAGGCGGGAGTAAGCTTCGCCACGCCGTTCAACCTCTTCGGAAGCAAGGCCGCGATCGCGCACGCCCTGTCGGTCACGCGGATCGAGCAGATGACCGAGCGGGTGCGCGACCGCCCCCTTGGCGGCGACGCGATCGAACGCCTCCTCCAGGCCGTGGCCGTCGCCGTCGGCCTCCTGCTCGAGGAGCCTGTGCTGAACAGGGCGATGCTGGCGGCGCTCGGCGGATGGACCGTGGAGCCCGGAGACGTTCGGGCGCGCTCCCGAGCGCTTTGGGCTCTCGCTCTGGGGGACGGCGAAGGGCTCGATCCCGCTCTGCGGACGAGCGCCGTCGAACGCCTTCCGGACCACGTCGCCCTCGTATTCCGCGGCTGCCTGTCGTTTTGGGTCGCGGGCGAGATCACGGATGAAGCCCTGCCCGCCGAAGCGAACGCCGCGGTCGCCATGGCGGTCGCCGCCTTCGCCGCTCCAGACCGCCGGGCGACGCTTCTCGCGACAGCCCGCTAGCGCCCCGAGACCATCGACCGCCGCCAATGGACATCGAAGGCGCTGGGAACCGCCCGAGCCTGAAGGCGCGGCCGCGTCACATCCGGGACGAGGTCGCGCGCTTCGCTCAGCATTGGCGGAACAGCAGACGAGGCCGGCCGCCCTATAATGCTCCCACCACGCCTCGCGCCGCTGGGCGGTCACACGACATGGAGGGATCTGACATGTTCGCCTGCACGGGATACGCCGCCGACGCCGCCGACAAGCCGCTCCAGCCGTTCGACTTTTCCCGGCGCGACGTCGGTCCCACCGACGTCAAGATCGAGATCGCCTATTGCGGCGTCTGCCATTCGGACCTGCATCAGGTTCGCGACGAGTGGCATAACACCGTCTATCCGTGCGTTCCGGGCCACGAGATCGTCGGCAAGGTCGTTGAGGTCGGCTCGGACGTCACGCGCTTCAAGGTCGGCCAGAACGCGGCCATCGGCTGCATGGTGGACAGTTGCCGCACCTGCGCGAGTTGCCGGGAGGGACTTGAGCAGTATTGCGAGAACATGTTCGTCGCGACCTACAACGGCGTCGACAAGAAGACCGGCGAGAACACTTACGGCGGCTATTCGGAGGCGATCGTCTGCGATCAGGACTTCGTGCTGAGTCTGCCCGAAAACCTCGACCTCGCGGCGGCCGCTCCCCTGCTGTGCGCGGGCATCACCACCTACTCGCCGCTCCGGCGCTGGAAAGTCGGTCCGGGGATGAAGGTCGGGATCGTGGGTCTCGGCGGCCTGGGCCATATGGCCGTGAAGCTGGCCCACGCTATGGGGGCCCATGTCGTGCTGTTCACGACCTCTCCGGGAAAGGTCGAGGACGCCAAGAGGCTCGGCGCCAATGACGTCGTCATCTCGAAGGACAAGGAGCAGATGGGCGCGCACGCGTCGAGCTTCGACTTCATCCTCGATTGCGTCGCCGCCGACCACGACATCAACGAATACATCGCGTTGCTGAAGCGCGACGGGACCCTCTGTCAGGTCGGCGCGCCGGAAGAGCCGCTCGCGGTCGCGGTGTTCAGCCTGATCTTCGCGCGGCGCAACTTCGCCGGATCGCTGATCGGCGGCATCGCCGAGACGCAGGAGATGCTCGACTTCTGCGGCCAGCACGGCATCACGTCCGACATCGAGCTCATCCCGATCCAGGACATCGAGAAGGCCTATGAGCGCATGCTGAAGAGCGACGTGAAATACCGCTTCGTGATCGACATGAAGTCGCTCAAGCAGGCCGCCTGACGCCACGGCGGTCCTCACAAGCGACGGCGGATGAGCCGCCCGCCGTCGCTACGTGAGCTCGGCCGTGGCGCCCCGCGCGCGGTAGAGACCCCCCGGATGGTCTTCGCCGGCGGCCCAGCTGAGCCACATCTCGGCGAGCTGGACCGCAAGGTCGAGACCGATCGCGATGAGGAAAATGCCGACCAGCGCGGCGACCGCTTCGCAGACGCGGCCGACCGGATCGCGCAGATCGTGGGGGTCCAGCAGCATGAGCATCCCCTGAGGCGTTGGAGGCGACCTAGCTTCCACTATCAGCTGGAGACGTCAGCGCTTCAATCCCTTCGCGATGCTCGGCGACCCCTCCCCTCACCTTCCGCTTCTCCGGCCTATGCCGTCAGCGCTCCCGCCATGATCTCGCGCGCCCGTTCGAGGTCTTCGGGCGTGTCGACGCCGAGCGGAACGACGTCCACCGCGACCGCGTCGATGCGCATGCCGGCCTCGAGCGCCCGCAGCTGCTCGAGCTTCTCACGCTGTTCGAGCGGCGACGGCGGCAGCCGCACGAAGCGCTCCAGCGCCTCGCGCCGGTAACAGTAGAGGCCGATGTGGTGATAGAGCGCGCCGGGCCCGGCGGGCGCGGTCGCGCGCGTGAAATACAGGCAGCGGAAGCGGCCGGGCGCGATCTCCGCCCCCACCATCTTGACCACGCTCGGGGCGCTCTTCTCCTCCTCGCGGCGGATCTCGGCGACCAGCGTGGCGACCTCGACCTCCGGCTCCTCGAGCGGGACGAGGCTCCTGCGGATCGCCTCGGGGTCGAGCGTCGGCAGGTCGCCCTGCACGTTGACCACGAGGTTGAAGTCGCGGTCCGGGTCGATCGCCGTCAGCGCCTCGTGGATGCGGTCGGAGCCCGAGGCGTGGTCGGCGCGGGTCAGCACGGCCTGGCCGCCGACGCGGGAGACGGCCTCGGCGACCTCCGGCGAATCGGTCGCCACCACCACCGGCCCGACCCCGGCCTCGCTCGCCCGCCGCCAGACATGCGCGATCATCGGCTCCCCGGCGATCTCCGCCAGCGGCTTGTTCGGCAGCCGGGTCGCCCCAAGCCGCGCAGGAATCAGCACGAGAGGCCGCAACGGCCCGCGCAGGCTGGGCATCGGGAATGCACTCCGGAGGGCCCGGCCGCGCCCGTCCGGACCGTCATGGCGCCAAGGTTTAAAGCGCCGCGGTCATAGCCGAGTTGCGAGCGTTCGGCAAAAGCGGCTAGCGTCGCGCGCCTTTGGGGAAAGCCCTGCGGTTTGACTATGTCGATCAGCCTTTTTGGAGGAAGCCTAACCGCGCGGAGCAGCGGGGGCTTTGTCCGGAGACCGATAAGCCGGAGCCGATATGAACGCGTATGAACTGAACAAAATCGCAGGCGCGATTCTGGGGACGCTGACCGTCATTCTGGGCGTGAATGCGATAGCCCATGGGCTCTTCCATGAGGAGAAGCCCGAGAAGCCCGGCTACGAAGTGGCTGTGAAGGACGAGAAGAGCGGCGACGCCGCCGCTGCGGCGGGCGCTGGGGGCGCCGACTTCCACGCCCTGCTGGCCTCCGCCGACCCGGTGAAGGGCGAACAGGTCGCGAAGCGCTGCGGCGCCTGCCACTCCTTCGGCAAGGGCGAGGCGCCCAAGATGGGGCCGAACCTCTACGGCGTCGTCGGCGCCAAGCACGCCCACGAGGAAGGCTTCGCCTATTCGGACCCGATGAAGAAGTCGGGCGGGAACTGGGACTTCGATTCGCTGAACAAGTGGCTCGAGAACCCCAAGGGCTACATCCCCGGCACCACGATGGCCTTCGCGGGCATCAAGAGCCCGCAGGAGCGGGCCGACCTCGTGGCCTATATGAACAAGAACTCGGACAGCCCGCAGGCGCTGCCGAAGGATTCCGGCAGCAAGCCGGACGACAACGCGGCCGGCGGCCAGAAGGCGCCCGGCGATCAGGCCGGCGCGGAAGGATCCGACAAGGCGGTCGCCAAGGCGACCGGCGCGGGCGACCTCGACGCCAAGGTCGCGGCGGCCGATCCGGCGAAGGGCCAGCAGGTCGCCAAGCGCTGCTCCGCCTGCCACTCCTTCGGCAAGGGCGAGCCGGCCAAGGCGGGCCCGAACCTCTACGGCATCGTCGGCGCCAAGCACGCCCATCAGGACGGCTTCGCTTATTCGGAGCCGATGAAGAAGTCGGGCGGGAACTGGGACATCGCCTCGCTCGACAAGTGGCTCGAGAACCCGAAGGGCTACATCCCCGGCACCACGATGGCCTTCGCGGGCATCAAGAGCGCCGACGAACGCGCGGCCCTGATCGCCTACATGAACAAGAACTCGGACAGCCCGCAGCAGCTCTCCGGCGGCGAAAGCCCCGCCCCGGCGGCTCCGGCGGAGTCATGAAGAACCTGCGTTGATTGTTCGTTAAATGCGGCCGAAATCGCCCGCAGGACGCGCCGGAACCCGGCGGGCGGCCCC
>NZ_JBJKEX010000088.1:0-10002 GCF_045505405.1 Hansschlegelia beijingensis
AGCGCGGCCTTCGCGCCGCCATCATCGTGAGCAAGCCCGATGCGCCGGAGGCCGAGCGGATCGCCGCGGTCGACGCGGTCGCGGCCGCAGGCGACAAGGACGCGCTCGCGATCCTGAACTCGCTGCCGGCCGGCTCCCCCCAGGCGGTCAATGACGCCGCCGCGGCGGGCATCGCCAAGATCGAACGCTGGAGGTCGGTCGCGAACCTGATCCAGAACCTGGTCTACGGGGTGTCGCTCGGCTCCGTGCTGCTGCTCGCCGCCATCGGCCTCGCGATCACCTTCGGGGTGATGGGCGTGATCAACATGGCCCATGGCGAGATGGTGATGATCGGCGCCTATGCGACCTTCCTCACCCAGAACCTCATCCGCGCCCACGCCCCGGCGCTCGACGGCGCCTCGCTGCTGATCGCCATCCCGGTCGCGTTCCTGGTCGCCGGCGCTGTCGGCGTCGCGATCGAACGCACAGTCATCCGCTTCCTCTATGGCCGCCCCCTCGAGACGCTGCTCGCCACCTGGGGCGTCAGCCTGATCCTGCAGCAGGCCGTCCGCACGCTGTTCGGCCCCAGTAATCGCGAGGTGCAGACCCCCGACTGGCTGCAGGGTTCGATCGAGATCCTCGGCGTCTCGCTGACGCTGAACCGCATCGCGATCGTGCTGTTCGCGCTGCTGGTGTTCGCTGGGCTCCAGCTCCTCCTGCGGCGCACCAGCCTCGGCCTGCAGGTGCGCGCCGTCACCCAGAACCGCCGCATGGCGGGCTCGATGGGCATCCGCACCGCGCGGATCGACGCGCTGACCTTCGGGCTCGGCTCGGGAGTGGCCGGCGTCGCAGGCGTGGCGCTCAGCCAGATCGACAATGTCAGCCCGAACCTCGGCCAGGGCTACATCATCGACAGCTTCCTGGTCGTGGTGTTCGGCGGCGTCGGCAATCTGTGGGGCACGCTGGTCGGCGCGCTGTCGATCGGTGTCGCCAACAAGCTGCTGGAGCCCTGGGCGGGCGCGGTGCTGGGCAAGATCGTGCTGCTCGTCGCCATCATCCTGTTCATCCAGAAGAAGCCGCGGGGCCTGTTCGCCCTCAAGGGCCGGGCGGTGGAAGCATGAGCCGCTATCGCTTCCTCGACGCGGCCGGGCTGATCTTCCTCGGCGTCGTGCTCGCGATGGCCGTGCTGGTCCCGGCCTCGAACCTGCTCCTGCCGCCGGACTCCGCCCTGCACGTCTCGGACTATCTCGTGCCGCTGCTCGGCAAGTACCTGGCCTTCGCGATGCTCGCGCTCGCGCTCGATCTGGTGTGGGGCTACTGCGGCATTCTTTCGCTCGGCCATGGCGCGTTCTTCGCGCTCGGCGGCTACGCGATGGGCATGTATCTGATGCGCCAGATCGGGCCGCGCGGCGTCTACGGCGATCCTGTGCTGCCGGACTTCATGGTGTTCCTGAACTGGCAGGAGCTGCCCTGGTTCTGGCTCGGCTTCGACCAGTTCTGGTTCGCGGCCCTGATGGCGATCCTCGTCCCCGGCGCGCTCGCCTTCTGCTTCGGCTGGTTCGCCTTCCGCTCCCGCGTCACCGGCGTCTACCTCTCGATCATCACGCAGGCGATGACCTTCGCGCTGATGCTCGCCTTCTTCCGCAACGACATGGGGTTCGGGGGCAACAACGGCCTCACCGACTTCAAGGAGATCCTCGGCTTCTCGGTCCAGGCGCCGGAGACGCGCGCCGCGCTGTTCGCCGCCACCGCGGTCGCGCTCGCGTTGTCCTATCTGCTCTGCCGCTGGGTGGTGACGTCGAAGCTCGGCAAGGTGGTGGTCGCGGTGCGCGACGCCGAGAGCCGCACCCGGTTCATCGGTTACCGGGTCGAGAACTACAAGCTCCTGGTCTTCACCCTCTCGGCCATGCTCGCAGGCGTCGCGGGCGCGCTCTACGTGCCGCAGGTCGGCATCATCAACCCGTCCGAGTTCGCGCCCGCGAACTCCATCGAGGCGGTGATCTGGGTCGCGGTCGGCGGGCGCGGCACGCTGCTGGGGGCGGCGCTCGGCGCCTTCCTGGTCAACGCCGGCAAGACCTGGTTCACCGGAGTGATGCCGGACCTGTGGCTGTTCGCGCTCGGCGGGCTGTTCGTGGCCACCACGCTGCTGATCCCGAAGGGGGTCGTCGGCGCGGTGACGGACCTGCTCGGCATCCGCCGCAAGAGCGAGCTGCCGGCCGCGCAGAGCATTGTCGCGGCCGCAAAGAGCCCGGCGGAGTGAGCCCATGGTGATCGGCGGCCGCACCACCAACGCCCTGCTCTACCTCGACAACGTCTCCGTGACGTTCGACGGCTTCCGCGCCCTGAACGCGCTGTCGCTCTCGATCGACCACGCCGAGATGCGCGCGATCATCGGCCCGAACGGCGCGGGCAAGACCACGATGATGGACGTGATCACCGGCAAGACCCGGCCGAACTCCGGCGAGGCGGTGTTCGAGGCCACCCACGATCTGACCCGGCTCGACGAGGCCTCGATCGCAGAGCTCGGCATCGGGCGGAAATTCCAGACGCCGACCGTGTTCGAGATGCACACGGTCGAGGACAACATCCTGCTTGCGCTGAAGACGGACCGGCGCCCCTTCCCGGTGCTGTTCTCCCGCCGCACGCCGTCCGAGAAGGAGCGGATCGACGCGCTGCTCGAGCGCGTGCGGCTCACCGGCCATCGCCATCGGCTCGCAGGCGAGCTCAGCCACGGCCAGAAGCAGTGGCTCGAGATCGGCATGCTGCTCGCGCAGGAGCCGAAGCTGTTGCTGGTGGACGAGCCGGCCGCCGGCATGACCGACCAGGAGACCGCCGACACCGCCGACCTGCTGCGCGAGATCGCGAAGACGCGCTCCGTCGTGGTCGTCGAGCACGACATGACCTTCGTGCGCGACCTCGGGGTGAAGGTGACGTGCCTGCACGAAGGCTCGGTGCTGGCGGAAGGCTCGCTCGACGCCGTGTCGTCGAACGAGCGGGTGATCGAGGTGTATCTCGGGCGATGAAGACGGGCTCGAGGTTCAAAGAAGGGTCGTCGTCCCCCGGCTTGGCCGGAGGACCCCCGCCGGGCGTCGAGCGCGGGGTCGACGTGGATGGTCCGGTCGAGCCGGACCATGACGAGCCTTGTTCAGAGAGGACGGCCGGATGCTGAACGTGGAGGACGTCTCGCTGCACTACGGCTCGTCGCGCGCGCTGAAGGGCGTCTCGCTGACCGCCTCGGTGGGCGAGGTCACCTGCGTCCTCGGGCGCAATGGCGTCGGCAAGAGCTCGCTGCTGCGCGCCATCGTGGGCCAGCGGCCGATCTCGGGCGGCCGCATCTCCTTCAACGGCGACCCGATCGCGCACCTCAGGCCCTACGAGCGGGCGAGCCTCGGCGTCGGCTACGTGCCGCAGGGCCGCGAGATCTTCCCGCTGCTGACCGTGCGGGAGAACCTCGAGACCGGGTTCGCGCCGCTCAAGCGCGGGCAGCGCACGATTCCCGACGAGGTCTTCGAGCTGTTCCCGGTGCTCAAGTCGATGCTGCACCGGCGCGGCGGCGACCTCTCGGGCGGGCAGCAGCAGCAGCTCGCGATCGGCCGCGCGCTCGTCATGCGCCCGAAGCTTCTGGTGCTTGACGAGCCGACCGAAGGCATCCAGCCCTCGATCATCAAGGACATCGGCCGCGCCATCCGATTCTTGCGCGGCACGGGGCAGATGGCCATCGTGCTGGTCGAGCAGTATTTCGATTTCGCGCAGGAGCTCGCCGACCGCTTCATCGTCATGGAGCGCGGCGAGGTGATCGAGAGCGGCGACGCCAAGGCGCTGCAGGGGGACGATGTACGGCAGCGGCTTGCGTTCTGAGATTTTGGCTGAGGACCCGCATCGCCCTTCCCCGTCATGCCCGCCCTTGCGGGCATCCACGACTTCAGCGTGGGGCGGCGAGGGCGCGGAAGTCGTGGATACCCGGCCTGCGGCCGGGCATGACGGTCCCGCTCGGCAGCGCTCTCAGGGCTCCATCGTCCTGCGCGTCGAGGCCTCGCGCGGGGTTTCGCGCGTCGTCAGGGTGGCGGAAAGCGGCGCATCCCGGCTCAGGTTTTCGCGCGGCCAGCATGGGCTCGACGGCGCGATGCTGAACGTCGCCGGCGGGCTCGCCTGCGGCGACCGCATGAGCGTCTCGGCGGAGGTCGGGCCGCATGCGGCGCTGACGCTTTCGACTCCCGGCGCCGAACGCATCTATCGCTCCGACGGCGCGATCACGGAGGTCGCGACGCGGCTTGCGGTGGAGGCCGGCGGCTCGCTCGCCTGGCTGCCGCAGGAGACGATCCTGTTCGACCGCGCGCGGCTCGCCCGCCGCCTCGACGCCGAGGTCGCTCCCGACGGGAGGCTGCTCGCGTGGGAGGCGCTGATGTTCGGTCGCGCCGCCCGCGGCGAGACCGTGCAGGAGGGCGATCTCGAGGACCGCTGGCGCGTGCGCCGCGGGGGCCGGCTGGTCTTCGCCGAGACGCTGCGCCTGAACGGCCAGATCCGCGATCTGATGGCGAAGCGCACGGTGGCCGGCGGCCGCGCCTGCCTCGCCACGCTGCTCTATGTGGCGCCGGACGCGGAGGCGAAGGTCGACGATGTCCGCCGGGCCCTCGAAAACTGCGACGTCGAGGCCGGCGCCAGCGCCTGGAACGGGCTGCTCGTCGTGCGCCTCCTCGCCTGTCTCGCCGAACGCCTGCGCGACGCCGCGCGCGCGGTCCTGCCGCTGCTGATGGGCCGCCCCCTGCCCCGTGTCTGGTCTTGCTGAGAGGATCCGGTGAATCTCACTCCCCGCGAAAAGGACAAGCTGCTGGTCGCCATGGCGGCGATCGTGGCGCGCAACCGCCTCGCCCGCGGGGTGAAGCTCAATCATCCCGAGGCGATCGCGCTGATCACCGACTTCGTCGTCGAAGGCGCGCGCGACGGCCGCACCGTCGCGGAGCTGATGGAGGCCGGCGCGCATGTCGTCACCGCTGACCAGTGCATGGACGGCGTGGCGGAGATGATCCACGACATCCAGGTCGAGGCGACCTTCCCGGACGGCACCAAGCTCGTCACCGTGCATCATCCGATCCGCGGCGAGGCGTCCGAGCTCAGCGCCGGCGAGGTGATCCCCGCGCCGGGCGAGATCGAGCTGAACGCCGGCGCAGAGGCCGTGACCGTGACGGTCGCCAACACCGGCGACCGGCCGATTCAGGTCGGCAGCCACTACCACTTCGCCGAGACCAACCCGGCGCTGGAGTTCGACCGCGCGAGCGCCCGCGGCATGCGCCTCGACATCGCCTCCGGCACGGCCGTGCGCTTCGAGCCCGGCCAGACGCGGACCGTGACGCTCGTGCCGTTCTCCGGCGACCGGAAGGTGTTCGGCTTCCGCCAGGACGTGATGGGGCCGCTCTGATGCCTGCGAAGATCTCCCGTTCCGCCTATGCCGACATGTTCGGCCCGACGACCGGCGACCGCATCCGCCTCGCGGACACCTCGCTCGTCATCGAGGTCGAGCGCGATTTCACCACCTATGGCGAGGAGGTGAAGTTCGGCGGCGGCAAGACCATCCGTGACGGCATGGGGCAGAGCCAGGTCACGCGGGCGGAAGGCGCCGTCGACACCGTCATCACCAACGCGGTGATCCTCGACCATGCCGGGATCATCAAGGCCGACATCGGCATTCTGAACGGGCGCATCCACAAGGTCGGCAAGGCCGGCAATCCGGACGTGCAGCCGGGCGTCGACATCGTGGTCGGGCCGGGCACGGAGGTGATCGCCGGCGAGGGCAAGATCATCACCGCCGGCGGCTTCGACAGCCATATCCACTTCATCTGCCCGCAGCAGATCGAGGAGGCGCTGGCCTCCGGGATCACCTCGATGCTCGGCGGCGGCACGGGGCCCGCCACCGGCACCAACGCCACCACCTGCACGCCGGGCCCGTGGCATCTCGCGCGCATGATCGAGGCGGCAGACGCCTTCCCGATGAATCTCGGCTTCGCCGGCAAGGGCAACGCCTCGCTGCCCGCCGGCCTCGAGGAGATGGTGCGCGGCGGCGCCTGCGCGCTGAAGCTCCACGAGGACTGGGGCACGACCCCGGCCGCGATCGACTGCTGCCTCTCCGTCGCGGACGCGATGGACGTGCAGGTGATGATCCACACCGACACGCTGAACGAGAGCGGATTCGTCGAGAGCACGATCGCGGCGTTCAAGGGCCGCACGATCCACGCCTTCCACACGGAGGGCGCGGGCGGCGGCCACGCGCCGGACATCATGAAGGTGGCGGGGCTCGCCAACGTGCTGCCTTCGTCGACCAACCCGACGCGGCCCTACACCCGCAACACCATCGACGAGCATCTCGACATGCTCATGGTGTGCCACCACCTGGATCCGTCGATCCCGGAAGACCTCGCCTTCGCCGAGAGCCGCATCCGCCGCGAGACGATCGCGGCCGAGGACATCCTGCACGACATCGGCGCGCTCTCGATGATGTCGTCCGACAGCCAGGCGATGGGCCGCGTCGGCGAGGTGATCATCCGCACCTGGCAGACCGCCGACAAGATGAAGCGCCAGCGCGGCGCCCTGCCGGGCGAGACCGGCGACAACGACAATCTGCGCGCCCGCCGCTACGTGGCGAAGTACACCATCAACCCCGCGATCGCGCATGGCGTGTCGAGGCATGTCGGCTCGGTCGAGGCCGGCAAGCTCGCCGACCTCGTGGTCTGGACGCCCGCCTTCTTCGGCGTGAAGCCGGACCTCGTGATCAAGGGCGGCGTGATCGCCTGCGCGATCATGGGCGACCCCAACGCCTCGATCCCCACCCCGCAGCCGGCGCATTACCGGCCGATGTTCGGCGGCTTCGGCGCGGCGCCGCTCGCGAACTCGCTGACCTTCGTGTCCAGGGCCGCCCTAGAGGACGACCTTCCGTCGAAGATTCTTGGCCGCAAGCCCATGGTCGCGGTCGAGAACGTGCGCGGCGGCATCGGCAAGAAGGCCATGATCCTGAACGACGCCACGCCCGTCATCGAGATCGACCCCGAGACCTACGACGTGCGCGCCGACGGCGAACTGCTGGTCTGCGAGCCGGCTGAGAAACTCCCGATGGCGCAGCGGTATTTTCTGTTTTGAGCGGGCGCTACGGCCTTCATCCCTCCTCGCGCGCAGCGTGGGGACCCTCCCCTCTGCGACAGAGAGACGGGACGTGACCCGCGCCGTCTCCGTCATCCGCCGACCCGCCGTGAAGCCGGGCGCGGTCACGGACTCCATCACGCTCGACCATGAGGCGCGCGGGCGGCGGCGGCTCGCCATGACGACCGATGGCGGGCTCGACTTCCTGCTCGACCTGCCGCGGCCCGCGAACCTCAACGACGGCGACGCGCTGCAGCTCGAGGACGGGCGGCTGGTGCTGGTGCGCGCGGCGGAGGAGGAGCTGGTCGAGGTCACCGCCGCGACGCCGCTGCGGCTCGCGAAGATCGCCTGGCATCTCGGCAACCGGCACACGCCGGCGGAGGTCACCGAGGACGCGATCTTTGTCGCGCCGGATCATGTGCTGGTCGAGATGGTGCGCGGCCTCGGCGGGGCGACGCGGCCGGTGACGCGCCCGTTCCGGCCCGAACACGGCGCCTATCAAGGCCACGCGCATGAGTAAGGGATTTACGACCCGCCAATCTCCGCGAGACGTTCATCTGGAAGGCCTACTCGAATTTCTTCGTTCGCAGCATCCGACGAAGACATCGGCACACGTCGAAGCCGTATCTGGGGTGAGCGCAAAAACCGTTGAGAAATGGCTCCAGCGAAACTCAGCTCCCTCACTGTCCAATTTCATCGACCTCATACAAGGCTATGGACCACGATTGCTCGAAGCTTGTTACAAGGAAGCACCAGCTTGGATATCCGAACTGGCTTACAATCAGACTCGGGCAGAGATAGTTGAGAGGATACAGTTTCTTTTTGACCAACTGAATGCTCTGGAAGCAAAGCAAACAAAACGCAGTGAATAGCGTCACCACACTCCTCGTCTGGCTGTCGCCCGCCTTTCCGGTCGGCGGATACGCCTACAGCCACGGGCTCGAGCAGGCGGTCGAGGATGGCGACGTCACGGACCCCGCGTCGCTCGAAGCCTGGCTCGAGGAGGCGCTGTCGCTCGGGCTTGGCCGCAACGACGCGATGCTGCTCGCCGAGGCCGTCCGGTCGCTGCCGCCCGAGCCCTGGGACGAGACGACCTCGGCGAGCAGCGGAACGTCTTCGGGCGCGGGTGAGACGGGCGCAGCCGCCTCGCGGGCGATGCGCCACCAGTCCGCGGCCTCGGCGAGGGTCGCGAGGTTGCCGCGCACGGTTTCCCAGAACGCCGCGCCGCCGCCCACGCCGAGCTGTTCGAGGCGAGCCGCAACCGTCCGGAAATCGAGGCCGTGCAGGGTCTTGGCCGAGAGCGCGGCGAGTTCGTCCGGATCGATCCGCGCCGGCGCCCGCGACGGGCGAGCGGAGGCGACCAGGGCCGCGAGCTCGTCGAGATCCGCGACCGGCCGAACCGCCTCGGAGCTGCCGATCAGCGACGCATAGGCCGCGACCGCCAGCGGCTCGACGCCCTGTTCGCGGAGCGATCGCAGGGACAGGCTGCCCTGCCGCTTCGAAAGCCCCTCGCCGTCCGCGGCCGTCAGCAGGTTGTGGTGCGCGAAGGCCGGTGGCGTCGCACCGAGCGCCGCGAACATGTCGAGCTGCACGGCTGTGTTGGTGACGTGGTCCTCGCCGCGCACGACGGAGGTGACGCCGAGGTCGGCGTCGTCCACGACGCTGCTGAAGACATAGAGGAACGCGCCGTCGTCGCGCACGATCACCGGATCCGAGAGGCTCGCAAGATCGATCTCCTGCGGTCCCCGGAAGCCGTCCCGCCAGCCGATCCGGCCCTCGGAGAGCCGGAAGCGCCAGTGCGGCCGGCGGCCTTCCGCCTCGAGCGCCGCCCGTTCCGCCTCCGTCAGCCTGAGCGCGCGCCGGTCATACAGCGGCGGCCGGCCCGAGAGCCGCGCAAGCCTGCGCGCCCGCTCGAGCTCCTCCGGCGTCTCGTAGGCCGGGTAGATGCGCCCGGCCGCACGCAGTCGCTCGAAGGCGGTGCGGTAGATCTCCTCCCGCTCCGACTGGCGGCGCTCCTCGTCGGGCGCGATCCCGAGCCACGCCAGATCCTCCCGGATGGCTTCGACGAACTCCTCCCGCACGCGCGCCGCGTCGGTGTCGTCGAGCCGCAGGATGAACCTGCCGCCGGACCGCGCCGGCAGCGCGTTCAGCAGCAGCGTGCGGGCGTTGCCGAGGTGCAGATAGCCGGTAGGCGACGGGGCGAAGCGGTAGACGTTCATGGGTTCAGCACCGCGCAAGCGGGTGTCTCGGCGAGGGTCGGCGCGGGGAAGCGTGGCATCAGGTCGTCTAGCCGCCCGCCCGCCTGGGGGCAATCGTGACGGCCCAAGAAGAAGGCCCCGCAGCGATTGCGGGGCCTTCGAGACTCACGTCGTCCCTGGCGGGACCGTTATTGGTCATCTGGCTCCTGCGGACCGTCCGGCCCCGGTCCATCCGGCCCAGGCCCATCGGGCCCGTGCATGGGCCCGTGGCCCCGGCGGTCATGGAAGCGCCCGCGCATCTCGGCCTCCACCGACTTGACGCGCTCGAGCTGCTCGGGGGTCAGCTTCTGGCGAAGCGCCGCGATCGCCTCCTTCAGGACCTTGGCCTTTTCGGCTCGCGCTATCGCCTTGTCGGCCATGCGGTCGGCCATGGCGAAGGCCTCGGCGTCAGCCGGCTTGTCGCCCTCCCCGGCCGGCTTCGGCCGCAACGGCGAGACGAAGTCGATCGCGGCCGCGGTGAAGGCGCGCCAGGCGTCGAGCTGGTCGTTGCGAATGCCGAGCAGGGTCTCCATGGCCGTAAGGCGCTCGGCGAGCCACATCGCGCGGCGAGCGCCGCGCATGCCGTGGCGGGACATGCCGTGCATCCCGTGCATGCCGTGCATCGGCATCCCGCGCATGCCGGGGCCGGGTCCGCCCG
>NZ_JBJKEX010000089.1:0-9955 GCF_045505405.1 Hansschlegelia beijingensis
ACTCGCCCATCACGCGGGCGTTGGTCAGCACCACGCCGTAGAGCAGCGCCCAGCGGATGTTGGGAAGCGTGACGCTCCAGAGCGTCCGCCAGCCTGACGCCCCGAGCGTCAGCGCGGCGAGGTAAGGCAGCACGCCGAAGGCCGCGAACAGCAGCAGCGCGTGCGGCGGATAGGACCAGTTGTGATCCGGGAAGCCGGGTCCGAAGGCTGCGGCGAGGCTCGTCTGATAAGCGTCGCGATCGAACAGGACCGCGGCTTCGCCCGCGAGCGCGAGGCGCGCGCCGTTCCAGACGTTCACGAAGTCCCGCCCGAGCGCATAGCCGGCGGCGTCGAGCGGAAGCGTCGCGGGCGCCAGCGAACCGCGCCCCATCAGCAGGAAGCCCACGGCGCAGATCACGGCGCTGAGCGCCAGGGCCCGGAAGATGGGCCGCCGCCGGAACTGCGCCGGCGCAGGACTGTCGTCGGTCGACATGGCGGGATCCGGAGGCGGGAGTTCGGCCCTATGCTGGACCCGGCATGGTTAAGCTTCGGCTGCGCGCGGCCCTCAGACCGCCACGGGTGCGAACATCGTGCCAGGGCGCACGAACTCCTCCTGCGCCGCAACCGTCAGCAGCTCGCGCGACCCAGCGTCGGCGGTCGCCTTGAGCACGCCGTAGATCGACGAGCCCGCCAGCGCGAGCGCCTCGGCCACAGAGCGGGTCGTGAGCAGATGGACGAAGAACAGGGCCGCGATCGCGTCGCCCGCGCCGTTGACCGAGATCGGCAGCAGCGGCGTCCGCAGGCGGAAGGCGCCCTCCCCGTCCACCGCCAGCAGCTCGATCGAGCCCTCCGGCGTCTCGGAGGTCTGAAGGCTCGTGACCAGCACGGCCGCGGGGCCCGCGCTGCGCAGCGCCTGCGCCGCCGCCTTGGCGTCGTCGAGGTCGCCGATCTTCCGGCCGGTGAGGAATTCGAGCTCGAACTGGTTCGGCGTCGCCACGTCCGCCGTCGGGATGGCGCGGTCGCGCATGAACTCCGGGATGCCGGGCCGCACGAACACGCCGCGACCGACGTCGCCGATCACCGGATCGCAGCAATAGAGCGCCCGCGCGTTCGCCGCCTTGACCCGCGCGACCGCATCGAGGATCGCGTCGCCGATGGCGGCGTCGCCCATATAGCCGGAGAGCGCGCCGTCACAGCCCGGCAGCACGCCCCGCTCCTCGACCCCGGTCAGCACGTCGCGGATCGCATCGGCCGGAAACACCGGCCCCCGCCACGCCCCGTAGCCGGTGTGGTTGGAGAACTGCACCGTGTTGATCGGCCAGACCTCGTGCCCGAGCCGCTGCATCGGGAACACCGCGGAGGCGTTGCCGACATGGCCGTAGGCGACATGGCTCTGGATCGACAGGATGTTCATCGCCGCTCCTCAAACGCGGATCGGCGCCCTTGTACGATCCGGCCCGGCGCCCCGTCGAGACGGGCCCAACGTCACGCCAGGGCGACCATCAGCCTGGTCCGCCGGTCCGCCTCGACGGTGTCGAGGAAGTCCGGGATCTCGCTCGCGGTCATCGGCTTGCTGAACAGATACCCCTGCATCGTGGTGCAGCCGAGCAGCCCGATGGTGCGCTTCTGCCCCTCCGTCTCGACGCCCTCGACGACGCAGTCGATCTTGAGGTTGCGGGACAGGTCGATGATCGTCTTGAGGATGTCGCGCGCCACGCCGTCATGCTCGATGTCGACGATGAAGCCGCGGTCGACCTTGATCCGGTCCAGCGGCAGGCGGCGGACATAGCTCAGGCTGGAATAGCCGGCGCCGAAATCGTCGAGAGCCACCCGGGCCCCGAGCGCCCGCAGCGCGCCGAGCGAGATCTCCGCGAGCGCGATGTCGCGCATCGCCGCCGTCTCGGTGATCTCGAACACGATGCGGCTGGCGTCGAGCCCGCTCGCGCGGACCTTGTCGATGGTCTTCAGGATCGCCTCGGGCGAGAGGTCGCGCGCCGAGAGGTTGAACGAGATGCGGATGTGCGCGGGCCAGCGCCGGGCTTCCGCGAGCGCCTTCTGCAGCAGCGTCTGGGTCAGCCGCGTGATCAGGTCGGTGCGCTCGGCGATCGGCACGAAATCGGCCGGCGAGACGGCGCCGAGCTCCGGCGAGTCCCAGCGGGCGAGCGCCTCGAAGGTGGTGATCCGGCCGGTCGCGACGTCGACCATCGGCTGGAACACGAGCGACATCTCGGTCTCGATGTCGGCGTTCCGCAGGCTTTGCTCGAGGACGCTGAGACGGCGGATCGCGGTTTCGTGCTCCCGCGAGAACATGATCGCGCGGCCGCGCTCGTTCTGCTTGGCGTGGTACAGCGCGTAGTCGGCGCGCTCGTAAAGCAGCTTGGCCTGGCCTTCCGCCTGGTCGCTCGCGGCGAAGCCGATCGTCCCGGAAATCTTGGCCAGCACGTCGAGCGTCGAGAACGGCGCCAGCAGCGCCTCGCAGACGCGCTGTCCGAACCGCTCGACCTCCTCATGGCTGTGGCCGCCGTCGAGGATCACGCCGAACTCGTCGCCGCCCAGCCGGCAGATGAAGGCGCCCTGCTGGGCGATCTCCTGCAGTCGCGCGCCGGTCTCGACCAGGACCTGATCGCCCACCAGATGGCCATAGAGATCGTTGACCGGCTTGAAGCCGTCGAGGTCGAGCAGGCCGACCCAGAAGCGCCGTTGCTCGCCCTCGGCGGACGAAAGCAGCTCGGACAGCCGCGTGAAGAACTGCCGGCGGTTCGGCAGCCCGGTCAGGCCGTCGATGTTGGCCAGCCTGTGATTGTCGTCGCTCAGGCGCTGGGTCTCGGCCTGGGCCTGGATCATCTGCTCGAACTCGCGCGAGTAGACGAACAGGATGTAGATCATCACCAGCGAGACCAACGCCATGTTGGCCCCGATCGCCGTCAGCACCGGGTCCCTGGAGCAGATCAGCGTCACGCTGTAGGGGATCGCGACCGAGCTCGTGATCCCGAGCGCTGCGGTCCGCACATGCATCAGGCAGAAAATGCAGCTCACGACGGTGAGCCCGACGAACACCGTCACATGGGTCTGCTGGGCGGTGGAGCCGTACTGATGCAGCTCGAGCGCCCACACCAGCATGGCCAACCCGATCGCCGGGCCTAGCAGCACGGTCGTCCGCAGCAGCCGCTCCGCCTCGGCGGAGGCGGGCGTGGCGTTGCGGCGCCTGACCCATGTCACGATCCGGGCCGCGCTCAGCGCGAGCAGCGGCGACGGGGCCGCGACGAGCCACAGAGGGGCGGCGTCCCAGAAGGTGTAGACCAGCGCGAGCGCGTTGACGCTGAGCAGGAGATAGAGAACCGGAACCTGCTTCGAGAAGGCGGCGACCTGCGCCCGCAGCAGCGCCGGGCTGCTGACACGCTTGTCAGGGACTGTTCCGCGCGCAGGCATGAGACGTTCCGGGGGCGCTTGAGGGCGCGAAGCTGAACACGCCCGCCTTAAAAGAACGTTTTGCCGACTGATCCCCGGCTCGCAAAATAAAACGGCCGGCCTCCGGGTGGAGGCCGACCGCGGCAGTCAGACGAGGCTCAGCCCCGACAGATCAGCTCAGTTCTTCGACTTGTCGACCAGCGCCTTGGCCTTGATCCACGGCATCATCTCGCGAAGCCGGGCGCCAACCTCCTCGATCTGATGCGCGTTGGCCTTGGCGCGGGTGGCCTTGAACGAGGTCTGGTTGACCTTGTTCTCGAGCATCCAGTTGCGGGTGAAGATGCCGCCCTGGATGTCGGCCAGAACGCGCTTCATCTCGGCCTTGGTCTCGGGCGTGATGATGCGCGGGCCGGTGACGTACTCGCCGTATTCGGCGGTGTTCGAGATCGAGTAGTTCATGTTGGCGATGCCGCCCTCATAGATGAGGTCGACGATCAGCTTCACCTCGTGCAGGCACTCGAAATAGGCCATCTCGGGCGCGTAGCCGGCTTCGACCAGCGTCTCGAAGCCCGCGCGGATCAGCTCGACCAGACCGCCGCAGAGCACCGCCTGCTCGCCGAACAGATCCGTCTCGCACTCCTCGCGGAAGGTGGTCTCGATCACGCCGGCGCGGCCGCCGCCGATCGCCGAGGCGTAGGACAGGCCGATGTCATGCGCGTTGCCGGAGGCGTCCTGCGCGATCGCGATCAGGCAGGGCACGCCGCCGCCCTTCTGGTACTCGCCGCGCACCGTGTGGCCCGGGCCCTTGGGGGCGACCAGCAGCACGTCGAGATCCTTGCGGGGCTCGATCAGGTTGAAGTGCACCGCGAGGCCGTGCGCGAACATCAGCGCCGCGCCTTCCTTGAGGTTCGGCTCCAGGCTCTCCTTGTAGATGTCGGCCTGCAGCTCGTCCGGCGTGAGCAGCATCACCACGTCGGCGGACTTGGCCGCCTCGGCCGGCGACATCACCCGGAAGCCCTCGGCCTCGGCCTTCTTGGCGGTCGCCGAGCCTTCGCGCAGGCCGATGATCACGTCCTTCACGCCGCTGTCGCGCATGTTGAGCGCGTGGGCGTGACCCTGGCTGCCATAGCCGATCACGGCGACGGACTTGCCCTTGATGAGGTTCAGATCGGCGTCGCGATCGTAGTAGACGCGCATGGCGGGTTCCTTGGGTTCTTGACGTGCGTTGAAGCGATGCGTGCGGGGCGTCTAGCGCACCGGACGCGCGAAATGAAGCGCGGCCTTCGCGGAGGGGATCTGCGGGCCGCCGCCGGGAGACGCCGCATAGGTTGTTCCCCTTATCTTGACCAACCTATGATTGTGCCGGAGCCTGTCGTTCGCGCCGCGGCGGCGGGCCGGAGGGTCCTCGCGAGAGGCGTCCAGCAACAGGGGCGACGGATGGCGGTGAATCTGGGAAAGACGCTGGACTGGGAGCAGGCGCGGGGCGACGACCGCGCCATGCTCGAGGACCTCCAGGGCAACATCCTCAAGGGGCACGGCCGCCATCACACGGCGCATCTGTTCCTGAATTTCGGAAGCAAGGGCGACGCGGAGGTGCGGCCGATCCTGCGCAGCATCGGACGTCAGGCCCAGTCGGCGCTCGACCAGCTCCGCGACGCCAAGGCCTTCTCCAAGTCCCGCCGCTCCGGCGGGCGCTTCCTGTCCTTCTACCTGACCGCCGCCGGATACGACGCGCTCGGCCCCGCGGCCGCGGCCAAGAAGCCGAACGACGCGGCGTTCCTCGCCGGCATGAGCGCCCGGCGCGCGCGGCTGGACGACCCCGACCCGTCGACCTTCGACGACTGCTTCCAGGAGGCGGACCGGATCCACGGCATGCTGCTGATCGCGGCCGACGACGACGATGTGGTGAAGGAAGAGGCTGAGCGCTGGGAGACCCTGCTGTCCTTCGGCGGCATCAAGGTCGTCGGACGCGAGATCGGCTTCGCCTATCTCAACGCCGACGGACAGGGGATCGAGCATTTCGGCTACATGGACGGGCGCAGCCAGCCGCTGATGCTGACCCAGGACGTCGTCGCCGACGCGCACAAGGACGGCGTCCCAGCTAAGCCGGGCGGCGGGTTCCAGTGGATCTGGGACCCGCAGTTCACGCTCGACCAGGCGCTGACGCCCGATCCCGGCGGCGCCCTGCCCGGCGTGAGCTGCGGCAGCTATTTCGTCTTCCGGAAGCTCGAGCAGGACGTCAGGCGCTTCAAGGACCAGGAATCCGAGACCAGCCCCGGCAGCCTCGCGGACGCGCTCGGATTGCCCGTCCCGGGCCACCCCATGGAGGACGAGCGCGAACGCGCCGGGGCGATGGTGGTCGGCCGCTATGAGGACGGCACGCCGTTCGCCGCGCCTCATGTGCCCGCCCGGGGAAGCCCGCCCGCCGCCAAGGCGATCAACAATTTCGACTTCAACGGCGATCCCGCGGGCGATCTCTGCCCGTTCCGCGCGCACATCCGCAAAAGCAATCCGCGCGGCGACAGCCTCCGGCTCGGCGCGACGCTCGACGAGGAGCGCTCGCACATCATGGCGCGGCGAGGCATCACCTATGGGCTGCGCGACCAGGACCCGGAGACCAAGGAGTTCCGGGACCGTCCGTCCGGCGGCGTCGGCCTGCTGTTCATGGCCCACATGGCCGACATCGCGAGGCAGTTCGAGTTCACGCAGGCGGCCTGGGTCAACAATGGCGGCTTCGTCGACCCCAGCGCGGGGCTCGATCCGGTCATCGGCCAGGGCGTCAACGGGCCGGGCCAGACGGATTGGCCCGACGGCTATGGCGCGCCGAACGCCGGCCAGATGGATTTCGCGCTCTGTGTTCATCTCAAGGGCGGCGAGTACTTCTTCGCGCCGTCGAAGAGCTTCCTGACGACGCTTTAGGGCCGCCATGGCGGCGGGCGGCCCGTTCAGGCGGCCGCCCTCAGCCGACCATCCCGTCGGGGCCGCGGGCGATCGCGGCGACGCCGGTGCGGGAGACCTCGACGAGGCCGAGCGGCGTCATCAGCACGATGAACTGGTCGAGCTTGTCCGGCTTGCCGGTGATCTCGAAGATGAAGCTCTCGGTGGTGGCGTCGATGACCCGGGCCCGGAAGGCTTCGGCGAGGCGCAGCGCCTCGGCGCGCTGGTCGCCCTTGCCGCGCACCTTGATCAGCATGAGCTCGCGCTCCAGCGCCTTGCCGGTGAGCGTCAGGTCCACCACCGAATGCACCGGCACCAGCCGGTCGAGCTGCGACTTGATCTGCTCGACGACGTCCGCCGGGCCGGTCGTCACCACGGTGATGCGCGATAGGTGGCTCTCATGGCTGACCTCGGAGACGGTCAGGCTGTCGATATTGTAACCGCGGCCCGAGAACAGCCCGATGACGCGCGCCAGCACGCCCGGCTCGTTGTCGACCAGAATCGCCAGCGTGTGCCGCGCGATCTGCTTGTGCGGGTCGTCCATGAAATAGGCTGAGCCTGTCGGCTGACGCATGTTTTGTTATCCGGATGGAACGTCATCCCGGCCGAGCGAAGCGAGAGCCGGGATCGCGGTCAGAAAGGGCGTTTGATCCTGAGGACGATCCCGGATCGGCCTTTCGGCCGTCCGGGATGACGTCTCGGGCGTCAGGTCACACCAGCATCTTGCCTTCCTCGGAGATCGCGTTCTCGATCCGGTCTTCGCTGGCGTCGCCGAGCAGCATGTCGTTATGCGCGCGGCCCGACGGGATCATCGGCGTGACGTTCTCCATCTTGTCGACGACGCAGTCGACCACGACCGGCCCCGGCGTCTCGACCATCGCCCGGATGGTGGCGTCGAGGTCGTCCGGCCTCTCGCAGCGCAGGCCGGTCGCCCCATAGGCCTCGGCGAGCTTCACGAAGTCCGGCAGCGCCTCCGAGTAGGAGTTCGAGTAGCGGCTGCCGTGCAGAAGCTGCTGCCACTGCCGCACCATGCCCATGTACTCGTTGTTCAGGATGAAGATCTTGATCGGCAGCTTGTACTGGATCGCCGTCGAGAGCTCCTGGATGCACATCTGGATCGAGGCTTCGCCCGCGATGTCGATGACGAGCGCCTCCGGATGGGCGATCTGCACGCCGACCGCGGCCGGCATGCCGTAGCCCATGGTGCCGAGCCCGCCGGAGGTCATCCAGCGGTTGGGCTCCTCGAACCTGTAGTACTGGGCCGCCCACATCTGATGCTGGCCGACTTCGGTCGTGATGTAGGTGTCCAGGCCCTTGGTCAGTTCGTAGAGCCGCTCGACCGCCTGCTGCGGCTTGATGGTGTCCGGCGACGGCCGGTAGGCGAGGCAGTTTCGGGCCCGCCAGCGGTCGATCTCGCTCCACCACGACTGCAGCCCCTCGGGGTCGATCTGGACCTTCGAGGCCTTCCACACGCGCAGCATGTCGTCGAGCACATGGGCGACGTCGCCCACGATTCCGACCTGCACCTTGACGTTCTTGTTGATCTGCGCCGGGTCGATGTCGATGTGGATCTTCTTCGAGTTCGGCGAGAAGGCGTCGAGCCGGCCCGTGATGCGGTCGTCGAAGCGGGCGCCGACGCACAGCATGACGTCGCAGTCATGCATCGCGTGGTTGGCCTCGTAGGTGCCGTGCATGCCGAGCATGCCGAGCCACTGCTTGTCGGACGCCGGGAAGGCGCCGAGGCCCATCAGGGTCGAGGTCACGGGCGCGCCGGTCAGCCGCGCGAACTCGCGCAGCAGGCGCGTCGCCTCGGGGCCGGAATTGATGACGCCGCCGCCGGTGTAGAAGATCGGCTTCTTCGCCGTCGCCAGCAGTTCGACCGCCGCGCGGATCCGGTCGGCGTCGCCCTTGACCTTGGGATGGTAGGTTTTGTGCGAGACGTTCTCGCGGCCCACATAGGTCCCGCTCGCGAACTGGATGTCCTTCGGGATGTCGACCACGACAGGGCCCGGCCGGCCGCTGGTCGCGACGTAGAACGCCTCGTGCAGGACCTGCGCGAGCTCGTTGACGTCCTTCACGAGGTAATTGTGCTTGGTGCAGGGCCGGGTGATGCCGACCGTGTCGCATTCCTGGAACGCGTCCGAGCCGATCAGATGCGTCGGCACCTGCCCGGTGATGCAGACCATCGGGATGGAGTCCATCAGCGCGTCGGTGAGGCCGGTGACGGCGTTGGTCGCGCCGGGGCCCGAGGTGACCAGCACCACGCCGCATTTGCCGGTCGAGCGGGCGTAGCCCTCGGCCATGTGGGTCGCGCCCTGCTCGTGGCGGACCAGGATGTGCTCGATGGAGTTCTGCTGGAACAGGGCGTCATAGATCGGAAGCACCGCCCCGCCCGGATAGCCGAAGATGTGCTGGACGCCCTGATCGGCGAGCGCGCGGACCACCATTTCCGCGCCGGTCATCGTCTCGGTCATTGTGGCGGTTCCTTTCGCCTTGTCAGACCCTGCTCCGACCCGACGCGACGTGACGCCGGGCAACAAAAAAGGGCCCGCTGGGGAGCCCTTGCTTGGCGTCATCGGACGTTGAGCGCGAACCTTATGCGGCCCGCACCGTCGATGACGCCTGTCTTACGAGAATGAGCTTGCGCGGCACGCCGTCGCTTCCTCTGGCTTGAATTGCGCGCGGAACCTACGCGCGAGGCTCCTGCCAGTCAAGGCGCGACCGCGAGAAGAAATTCGGGCGCGGGCCAAGCGTCCGTTCGGCCCCGCCAGCCGTTTAGGCTCAGGATCGTCCGGAGGTCGACAATGAGGATGCTCGCAGCCGTCTTTGCAATGGGGCTCGCCTGCGCCGCCGCGCAGGCGGAGAGCGGCCGCTCCGGCGCCTGGACCTACAATTCGGAGACCGAGAGCCAGGGCGGCGGGATCGTCACGGCGCTCGCCTCCGCGCCCGGCGCCTCTTTCAACGACCCCTCCTATGCGGTCGCCCGCTGCCTCGGCGGACGCACGGAGTTCTTCGTCGGAACTTCGGGCGGCTGGGGCCTCTCTGGGCGAACGCTCGAGGTCCTGGCGCAAGCCGAAGGAACGCCAGGCGCGCCTGCGACCGCGCGCTGGGACGTATCGTCGAACGGCAAGGCGGTGTTCGCGCCCGAGCCCGTCGACGCGCTGCTCCGCGCGCTGCCCGACCCGGGCCGGCTCCGCTTCGCCGTGCGGGACGGCAGGGGCGAGAGCCATGAGACGGTCTTCGACATGACGGGCTTCGCCGAGATCCGCCGAAGGATCGCCGAGGCCTGCCACTGGGCGCCGTGAACGCCCGCTTCGGTTGACACGCGCGGGCGCGCTCCCCACTGTCCCCTCAGTCCGAGGGGCGCCCGGGGACGGGCTGAGACGGCGCGAGCCGAACCCTTTGAACCTGATCCGGGTCATGCCGGCGAAGGAACGGGGCTCGTAACGGCGTCCGCGCCGCCGCTTCCCTTCGCCGTCCTGCCCGCGTCCGAGGCTCGAGCCGAGGGAGAGTGTTGTCATGCGCGTCACCATCATCGGCGCCGGGGTCGCCGGCCTCACGGCCGCGATCGAGCTCGCCGGGCGCGGCGCGCAGGTCGAGATCCTCGAGCGCGGCGCGGAGATCGGCGAGC